>NZ_BAZI01000105.1 GCF_001310775.1 Stenotrophomonas pictorum JCM 9942 | reverse complement strand
TGCTGCTGATGCCGCGCGACCTGTTCGTGCGGCTGGGCGGCTGGGATGCCGGCTATCGCCTGCATGCCGAGGATCTGGACCTGTGCCGGCGTGCGCGCGAAGCCGGCGCCACGGTGGCCATCGCCAACGAGCTGAAGGTGCTGCATGTGCGCGGTGTCTCCAGCCGCGCGCGGCCGTACTTCGTGGAGTGGCACAAGCACCGCGGGCTGTGGCGCTATTTCCGCAAGTTCGAGGCCGCGCAGCGCCCGCTGCCGGTACGGGCCGGGGTCTGGTGCGCGATCTGGGCACACGCCGCGTTGCAGCTGCCGCGTCTGCTGCTTCGCTGAACCCGGCTTTCAGGCGGGCTCACGCAGGCCCGGCGCATAATGCCGGCATGATCATCCAGTCCCTGCTCGACACCGACCTCTACAAATTCACCATGATGCAGGCCGTGCTGCACCAGTACCCGGGCGCGCTGGTGCAGTACCGCTTCAAGTGCCGGACTCCGGGCATCGATCTGGCGCAGTACCTGGACCAGATCAACACCGAGATCGACCACCTGTGCAGCCTGCATTTCAGCACCGACGAGCTGGATTACATGCGCACGCTGCGCTTCGTGAAGCCGGACTTCGTCGACTTCCTCGGGCTGTTCCATCTGGATCGCAAGTACATCGCGCTGCGCGCCTCGCCGACGGTGCCCGGCGAGATCGAGCTGGACATCACCGGGCCCTGGCTGCACACGATCCTGTTCGAAGTGCCGTTGCTGGCGATCATCAATGAAGTCTGGTTCCGCAATGCCGGCCTGCCGGATTTCGCTGAGGGCGAGCGCCGCCTGCAGGCCAAGACCGCGTTGTTGCGGGACACGCCCGGCTTCGAGCTGTGCCGCATCGCCGACTACGGTTCGCGCCGGCGCTATTCGCGGCAGTGGCACGGGCACATGCTGCCGATGTTGCGCGAGGCGCTGGGCAGCCAGTTCGTCGGCACCAGCAACGTGCATTTCGCCCGCATCTACGGCATGACCCCGCACGGCACGATGGCGCATGAATACCTGCAGGCGTTCCAGGCGCTGGGGCCGCGGCTGCGCGACTCGCAGGTGGCGGCGCTGGAGTCCTGGGCGCGCGAGTATCGCGGTGATCTGGGTATCGCCTTGTCGGATGTGGTCGGGCTGGATGCGTTCCTGCGCGATTTCGACATGTATTTCTGCAAACTGTTCGACGGTGTGCGCCATGACTCCGGCGACCCGTTTGTGTGGGGCGACCGCATGCTGGCGCACTTCAAGGCCAACCGCGTCGACCCGGCCAGCAAGGTGCTGGTGTTCAGCGACGGCCTGGACATCCAGAAGGTGATGCAGCTGTACGAGTATTTCCGCGGGCGCTGTCAGGTCGCCTTCGGCGTGGGCACAAATCTGACCAACGATCTGGGGCCGACCCCGCTGAACATCGTCATCAAGATGGTCCGCTGCAACGGCCAGCCGGTGGCCAAGCTCAGCGATTCGCCGGGCAAGAGCATGTGCGATGACCCCAACTACCTGACCTACCTGCGCCAGGTGTTCGCGGTCCAATAAATGACAAACCCGCCCTCCGGCGGGTTTGTTTCACTGCGCTTGCGCGCCGATCACTCCAGCGCGAAGCGCAGCACGAACAGCCCGGCCACCAGCCACACCGCCGGGCGCACTTCACGCCAGCGGCCGGTGCCGGCCTTGAGGGCGGCGTAGGCGATGAAGCCGAACGCCAGGCCGTTGGCGATGGAGTAGGTGAACGGCATCGCCAGCGCACACAGCGCCGCGGGTACCGATTCGGTCAGGTCGTCCCACTTCACCTCGACCAGCTCGCGCAGCATCAGTCCGGCCACGAACAGCAGCGCCGGCGCGGTGGCGTAGGGCGGCACCATCGCCGCCAGCGGCGAGAACAGCAGCGCGCCCAGGAACAGTGCGGCTACCACCAGCGCGGTCAGTCCGGTGCGACCACCGACCTGGACGCCCGAGGCGCTCTCGGGCAAAGGCGGTGGTCGAACTGGTGCCCAGCAGCGAGCCGGCGACGATCGCGCTGCTGTCGGCCAGCAGGGCGCGGCCGAAGCGCTTGTTGCCATCGGCCAGTTTCAGCAGCCCGGCCCGTCCGGCCACGCCATACAGGGTGCCGGTAGCGTCGAACACCTCCACCAGCACGAACACCAGCACCACCTGCATCAGCACCGCCAGCGGCGCGCCGCCGTCGTGGTGCAGCAGGCCGGGGATATCCAGCTGCAGGAAGGTCGGCGCCAGGCTCGGCGGCAGCGACACCAGCCCGCCGTACTGCACATGGCCGATCGCCCAGGCGATGCCGGTCACGGCGAGGATGCCGATCAGGATCGCGCCGCGCACCTTGCGCGCTTCCAGGATCGCGATCAGCAAAAAGCCCCCGAGGGCCAGCAGCGGCGGCGCGCTGTCGAGCTTGCCCAAGGTGAGCATGGTGTCTTCATTGGCGATGATCACCTGCGATTTCTGCAGCGCGATGATTGCCAGGAACAGGCCGATGCCGGCCACGATCGCCGAACGCAGCGAGGCGGGAATACCGGCCACCAGCCAGGCGCGGATGCCGGTCAGCGACAGCACCCAGAACACCACGCCGGAAATGAACACCGCGGCCAGCGCCTGCTGCCACGGCAGCCCGGCCGCGCCGACCACGGTGAAGGCGAAGAAGGCGTTCAGGCCCATGCCCGGGGCCATGCCGACCGGGAAATTGGCCGCCAGTGCCATCACTGTCGAGCCGATGGCCGCCGCCAGGCAGGTGGAGACGAACACCGCGCCCGGGTCCATGCCGGTGGTGCCGAGGATCTCGGGGTTGACGAAGACGATGTAGGACATCGTCAGAAAGGTGGTCAGCCCCGCCAGCACTTCGGTGCGCACGCTGGTGCCGTGCTGGTGGAGCTTGAACAGGCGGTCGAACAGGGACATGGCGGCTTTCCGGCACAGGGGGGAGGCAGGAGGTTTGTGGCCCGTACAAAAGCGGACGGCCGCACTGGGCGGCCGTCCGGCGGGTGTTACTTGAGCGCCTTGAAGCGCAGACGCTTGGGACCGGCATCGTCGCCGAGGCGACGCTTCTTGTCCTCTTCGTACTCGCGGTAGTTGCCCTGGAAGAACTCCACGTGCGAGTCGCCTTCGAAAGCGATGATGTGCGTGGCGATACGGTCCAGGAACCAGCGATCATGGGAGATCACGAAGGTGTTGCCCGGGAACTCCAGCAGCGCATCTTCCAGTGCACGCAGGGTTTCGATGTCCAGGTCGTTGGACGGTTCGTCGAGCAGCAGCACGTTGCCGCCCTGCAGCAGGGTCTTGGCCATGTGCAGGCGGCCACGCTCACCACCGGACAGCGAGCCCACCATCTTCTGCTGGTCCTGGCCCTTGAAGTTGAAGCGGCCGATGTAGGCGCGCGACTGGATCTCGATGCCGTTGATGTTGAGGATATCCAGGCCGCCAGCGATTTCCTGGAACACGTTGTGGTTGCCGGTCAGTGCATCGCGGCTCTGGTCCACGTAGGACAGCTTGACGGTCGGGCCGACCACGATCTCGCCGGAATCCGGCTTTTCCTGGCCGGTGATCATCTTGAACAGGGTCGACTTGCCGGCGCCGTTCGGACCGATGATGCCGACGATGGCACCCGGCGGGATGATCATCGACAGGTTGTCGATCAGCAGGCGGTCACCGAACTTCTTGGAGACGTTCTTGAACTCCATCACCGAGTTGCCCAGGCGCTCGCCCGGCGGGATGAAGATCTCGTTGGTCTCGTTGCGCTTCTGGTAGTCAACGCTCTGCAGCTCTTCCAGGCGGGCCAGACGGGCCTTGCCCTTGGTGCGGCCGCCCTTGGCGTTCTGCCGCGACCACTCCAGTTCCTTCTGGATCGCCTTCTGGCGGGCCTTTTCCTGGTTGTCTTCCTGCTTCAGGCGCTCGTCCTTCTGCATCAGCCATTCGGTGTAGTTGCCCTTCCACGGAATGCCGCGGCCGCGGTCCAGTTCCAGGATCCACTCGGCGGCGTTGTCCAGGAAGTAGCGGTCATGGGTGACGGCCACCACGGTGCCGGTGTAGCGCGCCAGGAACTGCTCCAGCCATTCCACCGACTCGGCGTCCAGGTGGTTGGTCGGTTCGTCGAGCAGCAGCATGTCCGGCTTCTGCAGCAGCAGGCGGCACAGCGCGACGCGGCGCTTCTCGCCACCGGACAGATTGCCGATCACCGCGTCCCACGGCGGCAGGCGCAGCGCGTCGGCCGCCACGTCCAGCTGGTTTTCCAGGGTGTGGGCATCGCCAGCGGCCAAGATCGCCTCCAGACGCTCCTGTTCCTTGGCCAGGGCGTCGAAGTCGGCACCTTCCTCGGCATAGGCGGCGTACACGGCTTCCAGCGCGGCCTGGGCCTGCAGCACCTCGCCGACGCCTTCCTCGACCGCTTCACGTACGGTCTGGGCCGGGTCCAGACGCGGTTCCTGCTCCAGGTAGCCGACCTTGATGCCGGGCTGCGGGCGGGCCTCGCCCTCGAAATCGGTGTCCACGCCGGCCATGATCTTCAGCACGGTGGACTTGCCGGCGCCGTTCAGGCCCAGCAGGCCGATCTTGGCGCCCGGGAAGAACGACAGCGAGATGTCCTTGATGATCTGCCGCTTCGGCGGGACCACTTTGGACACCTTGTTCATGGTGTAGATGTATTGCGAGGACATGAAGTCTCCGTAGCGCACGCCCGTGCCCGGTCCTATGACGGACTGGGCCCAAGGCAAAAGGAATAAGCGATTATAGCCGTAAGCCAGATGGGGCCGACGGTGCCGGAATCCCTTGCTGGTTTATGAATACGAAAGCCGGGAGCCGCTTCCAGCCGGAGTTCGTTCAGACGACGTGAGCATTATGGGAAGCGTCAACCAACCCAGCGAGGGCTAGCTATGAAGATGAACCGCCTTGTTGTCGCCGCGATGACCGCCCTGCTGGCGTTCGGCGCCACCGCTCCGGCCTTTGCTGCCGGTGATCGCGATGACCACGACCGTGGGCGCCATGCTGGGATGATCGTGGCCGTGGTCATGACCGCGGCCGTGGGCACGGCCATGACCGTCGCGAATGGCGCGATGACCGCCGCCACTACAGTTCCGGCTATCGCGAGGGTTACCGCGACGCCCGGCGCAATGACCGCCGCTATTACGCCCCGCCGCGCGTGGTGTACCGCCCGTACGGCTTTGAGCGCGGGCACCGCTACAGCAACTACTACGGCGGCCCGGTCTATGTGGTCAATGACTACAACCGCTACCACCTGCACCGCCCGCGACATGGCCACCACTGGATCCGCGACGACCGCGGCAACATGCTGATGGTGGCCATGGCCACCGGCATCATCGCCGACATCGTGCTCAACCACTGAGCCTTGTCCCGGTCTGGTTACAGGAAGGCGCCCGCAGGGGCGCCTTCCTCATATGTGGCGGGAAGGGGAAATGGTTGCAGGCGGGACCGCCGCTGGCGGGCGGTGGCGGTGGCGGTGGCGGAAGCGCTACAATCGGCAGCTCCCTCGCCCCGTACCAGGAGCTGTGATGTTCCCGCGTGATGCCCGTATCGAGTCCTATGATCCCGAGTTGGCCAAGGCCATCGCCGATGAGTGCCAGCGTCAGGAAGACCATGTCGAGCTGATTGCCAGCGAGAACTACGCCAGCCCGCTGGTGATGGAAGCGCAGGGCAGCCAGCTGACCAACAAGTACGCCGAGGGCTACCCGGGCAAGCGCTACTACGGTGGCTGCGAGTACGTGGATATCGCCGAGAAGCTGGCGATCGACCGCCTCAAGCAGCTGTTTGGCGCCGATTACGCCAATGTGCAGCCGCACAGCGGCTCGCAGGCCAACCAGGCCGTGTACTTCGCGCTGCTGCAGCCGGGTGACACCATCCTGGGCATGAGCCTGGCCCACGGTGGCCACCTGACCCACGGGGCCAAGGTCAATGCCTCGGGCAAGATCTTCAATGCCGTCCAGTACGGTGTGAACGAGCAGGGCCTGATCGATTACGACGAAGTCGAGCGCCTGGCGCTGGAGCACAAGCCGAAGATGGTGGTGGCCGGTTTCTCCGCCTATTCGCAGATCGTCGACTGGGCGCGCTTCCGCGCTATCGCCGACAAGGTCGGTGCCTACCTGTTCGTGGACATGGCGCACGTCGCCGGTCTGGTCGCTGCCGGTGTGTACCCGAATCCGATCGAACACGCCCACGTGGTGACTTCCACCACCCACAAGACCCTGCGCGGCCCGCGCGGCGGCATCATCATCGCCAAGGGCGCCGGCGAGGAGATCGAGAAGAAACTGCAGTCGATCGTGTTCCCGGGCATCCAGGGCGGTCCGCTGATGCACGTCATCGCCGCCAAGGCGGTGGCCTTCAAGGAAGCGCTGGAGCCGGAATTCAAGGCCTACCAGCAGCAGGTGGTGAAGAATGCCCAGGCCATGGCGACCACGCTGATCGCGCGCGGCTACAAGATCGTTTCCGGCGGCACCCAGAACCACCTGATGCTGGTGGACATGATCGGCAAGGACGTGTCCGGCAAGGATGCGGAGGCCGCACTGGGCAAGGCGCACATCACCGTCAACAAGAACTCGGTGCCCAACGACCCGCGTTCGCCGTTCGTGACCTCGGGCCTGCGCCTGGGTACCCCGGCGGTGACCACCCGCGGTTACCTCGAGCAGGACTGCGTGGATCTGGCCAACTGGATTGCCGACGTGCTCGATGCCCCGGCCGATGAGACGGTGATCGCCCGCGTGCGCGATGCGGTCAGCGCGCAGTGCAAGAAGTATCCGGTCTACGGCTGATGCGCCGCCGATGCCGGCGGTTTGCCGGCGCTGTGTCATTGCAGGGATCGCCACTGTGATGGTGGCCAAACCCCGGGCCCGGCAGCCTTGCTCCATCCCGGGGTTTGCTGTATCTGCGTTGTAGTGGTTCCCGCGCCGCGTTGCCGGCGCCCGATGTTGAAGGCCAGAGAGATGCATTGCCCGTTCTGCCAGCACAACGACACCCGCGTGATCGATTCACGCGTTTCCGAAGACGGCGCGACCATCCGCCGTCGCCGCGGTTGCGAGGCGTGCGGTGAACGTTTCAGCACGATCGAGACCATCGAGTTGAAACTGCCGGTCATCATCAAGAGCGATGGCGGGCGCGAGGCGTTCGATGCACGCAAGTTGCGGGTGGGGTTCGACCGCGCGCTGCAGAAGCGGCCGGTCTCGGAGGAGCGGATCGAAGCGGCGGTCCGTGCCGTGGTGCATCAGCTGCGCATGTGTGGCGAGCGCGAAGTGCCGTCGATCAAGGTCGGTGGTTTCGTCATGGATGAGCTGCGCAAGCTCGACCATGTCGGCTATGTGCGCTTCGCCTCGGTCTACCGCAGCTTCGAGGATGTGGCCGATTTCCGCGACGAGATCGAGAAGCTCGAACGCGATATGCCGGCCGCTGACGGCCAGCTCCCGCTGCTGGAAGACGGCGCATCGGCGGATGGACGCCCAGCGAAGCCCGCCAAGCGTTGAATCCGGTGCCAGGCGGCGTAGCGCTGGTGTGGCAGTGGCCGCGCGTCACGGCGGGTCGTGAATCCGGATGCTGACCGTCAATCTGCGTGATCACCCCGCTCTGGTGCCGGCGCTGGCCGCCGCGCACGTCCAGGCCTTTGGCAATCTGTTGCCGGACTGGAGCGTGGCCCAGGCCGAAGCCGAGTTGCGGGCGCAGCAACGCGACGCCATTCCCTGCACCTGGTTGGCGATGGACGCCGGAACCTGGCTCGGCTCGGTGAGCCTGCTGCACGACGATCACGAGCAGATCCGCGGCTGGTCGCCGTGGTTGGCCTCGCTGTATGTGAAACCCGAGGCGCGTGGCAGGGGTGTAGGTGCGGCGCTGGTGGAACATGCCATCGTCCAGGCCGCCGCTTTCGACGTTGCGGAGCTGTACCTGTACTGCGAAGCACCGATGGTGGCGTGGTACCGCTCGCTGGGCTGGCAGGTGCATGCCCGCCTGCCGCTGGGCCCGCTCGCGGTCACGGTGATGGCGGTGGAGACCGGTCGCCGCTAGACGTGCCGCACTGCAAGTACGGTCTGCCGGCGCATACACTGCCACCTCGTCCGTTGTCGCATCTGGCAATGGGCCGCTGACGTAATGAGGTCCCCGATGAGCCACTTCACCGCCAACGATCACCTGCTGATGGCCCGCGCGCTGCGTCTGGCCGAACGCGCTGCGTGGACGACACGGCCCAATCCGATGGTCGGCTGTGTGATCGCGCAGGGTGAGGAGGTCGTGGGCGAGGCTGGCACCAGCGCGCCGGCGG
>NZ_BAZI01000104.1 GCF_001310775.1 Stenotrophomonas pictorum JCM 9942 | reverse complement strand
CCCCCTCTCCGCCAGATACCGGAAAAAGCCACCTGCGGGTGGCTTTTTTCTTGGGCGCGGATCAGGGCGCGGTGTCCGCTCTCGCAAGAACCCGACACCGGTCGCGGTCGCGTCGGGGACCTTACTCAGCGTTGCCCGGCCATGGCGCGTCTGGCCCGCTACACTGTGCGCCTGATCCAAATGGTGACTTTCATGTCTGAAATCCTAGTGCCGGTGTCCTTCGGCGAGCTGCTGGACAAGATCTCGATCCTGCAGATCAAGTCCGAGCGGATGAGCGATGCGGCCAAGCTGGCCAATGTGCGCAAGGAGCTGGCGGCGCTGGACGCCACCTGGAGGGCGCACCCGGCCGCGGCCCAGGACATCGCCGCGTTGCGTGCGGACCTGAAGGCGGTCAACGAGCGGCTGTGGGATATCGAAGATGACATCCGCCTGAAGGAAAAGGCGCAGCTGTTCGATGACGGCTTTGTGCAGCTGGCGCGCAGCGTCTATTTCCAGAACGACGAACGGGCGCGGATCAAGAAGGCGATCAACCTGGCGCTGGGTTCCAGTTACGTGGAAGAGAAGTCCTACCAGGACTACCGCGCCAGCTGAGAGGTGCGGTTGCTGGAGGCGAAAGGCCGCCCGTCAAGGCGGCCTTTTTCATCATCGCGGCCGGTTCACTGTGGATGGTCGCTGCGGTAGCGCTCGAAGGCGGCAACGGCGTCGTCCACGCTGATCAGCGACATCACCTCGTCGAACTCGATCTTGGTACCCCATTTCAGCGCGCTGGCCGGCTTGTGCAGGTAGCGGCGGGCGGCGTCGTCATAACGGTCCACGCAATAGCGCCGATCCGAATACGGACCGCTGCGCGCCGGGTTGCTGGCCGCATGCAGGCCCAGCACCTTGGTGCCCACGGCGTTGGCGATATGCATCGGGCCCGAGTCCGGCGTGACCAGCAGATGGGCGCGGGCCAGCAGCGCCGGCAGCTGCTTGAGCGTGTCCTTGCCGACCAGATCCAGTGCCGGGTGCTTCATCGCGGCAAGGATGGCATCGCTGGTGCTGCGCTCCAGTTCGCTGCGACCGCCGCACAACACCACGCGCCAACCCAGCGTTGCGGCGTGATCGGCCAGCGCCGCGTAGCGCTCGGCATACCAGTTGCGGCGCTGATGGCTGGAGCAGGGCGAGATCATCAGCACCGGACGACCATCCTCGTCCCACTGCGCGCGCGCCCACTCATAAGCTTCTGGTGGCGTGGCCAGGTCCCAGCTGACCTCGGTCTGCTTCAATCCCAGCGGTTCGCAGAAGCTGCCGATCGCATCCAGTACATGGATGCCGGGACGGTCGGCAATACGTTCATTGATGAAAAGACCGTGCAGATCCTTCGAGCGCGACCTGTCATAGCCGATGCGGCGCCGGGCCGGGATGAAGGCCGAGAGCAGGTTGGCGCGGAAGGCGACCTGCATCTGCAGCAGCGCATCGAATCGCGCCGCAGGCAACTGCTCGCGCAGTGCGCGCATTCCGGCCACGCCGGTCTTCTTGTCGTAGACATGGAAGGTCACGCCGGGCAGGCCTTCGAGCAGTTTGTGGCCGGCCTTGTCGATCACCCAGTGCAGCGTCGTGCCCGGTCGTGCCTGTTGCAGCGTGCGCACCAGGGGGACTACATGGGTCACATCTCCCAATGCCGAAAGGCGCAAGAGGCACAATGAGGGGGACGATGCAGGCATGGTGTTGTTAGACTCGCAAAGAATGGTCGCATTCGACGCCACTGAAGCGCTGACGCCCTGCCGCGATGGTCGCGGTTATGGCGCCATTCTGTTCGACCGCGAACGCCTGCGGCAAGCCGAGCCTGCTCTGTTTTCGCCTGCGCACTGGGGCGAGAAGGCCCGGCCGGTCGGCGAGGGGGGGCGCGGAGGTGCGTGGTTTGTCGACGCGCCGTTCGGGCACTGCGTGCTGCGCGGCTACCTGCGTGGCGGTGTCGCGGCCAGGTTCAGCCGCGATCTGTATCTGTGGCAGGGCGCACATCGCACCCGCAGCTTCGCCGAGTTCCGGCTGATGCGTGAGCTGATCGCGCACAAGCTTCCGGTGCCGCGGCCGCTGGCCGCGTTCTATATGCGCGACGGGCTGGGCTACCGCGCGGCGATCCTGATGGAACGGCTGGAGGGTGTGCGTTCGCTGGCCGATCGTGCGCTGGTGACCGGGCGTGGCGCGCCATGGGAGGAAACCGGCCGGCTGATCGCCCGCTTCCACCGCGCCGGTCTGGATCATGCCGATCTGAACGCCCACAACATCCTGTTCGATGCCAACGGCCACGGCTGGTTGATCGACTTCGATCGTGGCGTGCGGCGTATTCCCGCCACCCGCTGGCGCGAGCGCAACCTCAAGCGTCTGCTGCGCTCCCTGCTCAAACTGCGCGGTGAGCGCAGTTGCGAGGAGGTGGCGCATGACTTCGCGCGGCTGCGCCGTGCCTATGATCTGGCCTGGAACCGGGGCGTCTGAAATGAGCTGGGCATTACGTTTTCTGGGGGTCGGCAACGCCTCGGCGGTCGATCTGGGTTCGCCGATGGCGGTGATCGAGCGCGACGGCAAGCCGTGGTTGACCATCGACTGTGGCGGTGAGGGGCTCACGGCCTATCGCGCGCACTACGCGGCGATGCCCGATGCGCTGTTTGTCACCCATGTGCACCTGGATCACGTGGCCGGCTTCGAGCGCTTGTTCGTCGATGCGTATTTCAATCCGCGCCGGCGCGGCACGGTGCGCGTGTATGTGCCGGCCACGGTGCTGCCACTGCTGCACAGGCGCATCGGCGACTATCCGAATGTGCTGGCCGAGGGCGGTGCCAATTTCTGGGATGCCTTCCAGCTGATCGCCGTCGGTGAGGCGTTCTGGCATGACGGCGTGCGGCTGGAGGTGTTCCCCGTGCGCCATCACTGGCCGGAAACCGCCTACGGTCTGCGCCTGAAAGGGGCGCTGGTGTGGAGCGGGGATACCCGTCCGATTCCGGAGATGCTGCTGCGCTATGCGGCCGACGGCGAGCTGATCGCCCATGATTGCGGCCTGCATGGCAATCCCTCGCATACCGGGTGGATGATCTCGAACGCGAATACGACGCGGCAACGCAGGCGCGGATGATCCTCTACCACTACGCCAGTGCGGCCGATGGCGATGCGCTGCGCGCACGCGGACATCGCGTGGCGATGCCGGGCGAATGTGTGGTCCTGGCTGGGCCGACCGCCGCCACTGCGGCGCCGGTCTGAACAGGCCGCGCGGCGATGTGGCCCAAAAAGGCGGTGGCCCCGCCGGCTGACCTCGGCGCCCGCGTCGATCGATACCGTTGCTGCCTTCCGGCCCTGGCGGGATTTTCGACCTAGCGTCGCGAGGGGCCGACGGGGCCACCATAGAGACGTTGGCCGCCTTGCGGCGGCCTGAGCTCTTTCTGGAAAACGGGGCGATGGATATCAGCCGGCGGGTATTCCAGAAGGGGCGCTGCGGATCACGAACCCTGCAGCGCGCGGCGATTGTAACGTATGCGGGGACACAACAGCCAGCCGCAGATGCATTGAATCGTCTGCAACCCGCACAAGGTGGGCTGCTGCGGCAGCCCCGTGATTGGCTGGAATGCCGCACGCAGGGAAGACGACCTGTTCCCAACTTCGGAATCTCCCCCGGACGGCCAGGCCCCTTCCCGCAGGTCGGATCGCTTGGATCTATGTGCTGATTGCCAGCTTGGCTGGAGAGTGTGTGGGCGCTGACGATGAGGCAGTTGCAGGGATTCACCCGGCGGGTTCCCGGCACTGTCACCCTGGTCGGCAGGATCGCCAGCTGCTGCTGGTGGCTGGCCTTGGCCATGTGCCGGGCTGGGTACCGCTTGCACGATCTGGACCGGCATCGGTGCGGTCGGTGCATTTGCGGTCGGCATCGTTTTGCTGGGCCAGCAGATCCATGCCGGGCGCATGGGCGCGGCGCTGCTGATTGTCGATGCTCTTGAGCTGATACAGCTATCAAGCCGCTGCGGCTCGACTGGGAGAGGGATATGAAAAAGGCCGCCCGGTGGGCGGCCTTTTTCTTGAACCTGGCGGAGAGAGGGGGATTCGAACCCCCGAAGCGCGGTTTAGACGCTTACACACTTTCCAGGCGTGCTCCTTCAACCACTCGGACACCTCTCCGGACCTGCCGCAACCGTAAAGGCGCTGCAGGGGCGCAAATTCTATAGGGTCGCGGCGGCGGCCACAAGTCGAATCTGCGCCGGGGCCATATGCCGGGGCTCACGGTAGACGGAACACGGCCACCATCTGTGCCAGCTCGTCGGCCTGCTCCTGCAGGGCATGGGCCGCGGCGGTGGCTTCCTCCACCATCGCCGCGTTCTGCTGGGTGGCATTGTCCATGTGGATGATGGTCTGGTTGACCTGCTCGATGCCGGCGCTCTGTTCCTGCGAGGCGGCCGAGATCTCGGCCATCAGCTCGTTGACCTGGCGCACCGCGGTGACCACCTCCTGCATGGTGCGGCCGGCGTCGTTGACCAGCACCGCGCCCTGGTCCACCCGCTGCGCCGAATCGCCGATCAATTGCTTGATCTGCCGTGCCGCTTCGGTCGAGCGCTGCGCCAGCGAGCGCACTTCGCTGGCGACCACAGCAAAACCGCGGCCCTGTTCGCCGGCGCGGGCGGCTTCCACCGCCGCGTTCAGCGCCAGGATATTGGTCTGGAAGGCGATGCCGTCGATCACGCCGATGATGCTCTCGATCTGCCGCGAGGCATGGGTGATGCCGTCCATCTGCTCGACTACCTGCGCGACCACCGTGCCGCCGCGTGCGGCGATGTCGGCCGCGCCGGTTGCCAGCTGGCGGGCCTGCTGCGAGGTGCCGGCGTTGTTTTTCACCGTGGACGTCAGCTCTTCCATCGAGGCGGCGGTTTCCTCCAGGTTGGCGGCCTGCTGTTCAGTGCGCGCGGCCAGGTCGTTGTTGCCGGCGTTGATGTCGCGGGCGGCGCTGCTGATGGCATCGACCGCGCCATGCACACGTTGCAGGATGCCGGTCAGGTGCTCGACGGTGGTGTTGGTGTCATCGCGCATCCGCCCGAACACGCCACGGTAGTCGGCCGTGATGCGCTGGGTCAGGTCGCTCTGCGCCAGGGCGCCGAGCACGCGCTGCACATCGCCGATGGTCGCGGCGTTGGTATCGAACATGCTGTTCACACCTTCGGCCAGGCGCCGGAAGAAGCCGCTCTTGTCGAGAGTGTCGATCCGCTGCGACAGGTCGCCCGCGGCGGCGGCATCGATGACGCCGGCCACTTCCGCTTCCACCGCCACTTCCTGGCTGCGGTCGCGCCATTCCACCACCACGCCCAGCCGCTGGCCCTCGGCCGAGATCACCGGAGCCACGGTCTGGGCGAACACCGCGGTGCCAAACCGCAGCTCGCTCTGCTGCGTGGATTGGACCTTGGCTGGATCGTTGCCGCCTGCCGGTTGCAGTTGCGCCAGCGTCTGGCCTTGGAGATGGTCCAGGTTCGCGTGCGGCAGGTGCTGCGCCAGTTCACCGCGATGCTGCTGCAGCAGCCGCTGCATCGCCGGGTTGGCGTAGGCGACCTGGCCGTGGGCGTCGGCGATCAGCATGGCTGTGCCGGCATTGTCCAAGGCGATGCGCACGCGCAGGTTCTCGGCGGCGATCGCGCGTTCGCTGTCCAAGCGGGCCTTCAGATCGGTCTGCATCTTGCGCAGGGCGCGCGAAACCTGGCCGACTTCATCCTCACCCCCAGCGCTGATCGGATAGTCCAGTTGCCCGGCCGCCACCGCGTCCACGCCCTGCACGATGCCACGCAGTGGCGTGCCCACCAGCGTGCGCAGCAACACCACCACGACCACCACCAGCAGCAGCACGCTGGCCACACCGACCAGGATCACCCGGTTGCGGATCTCCACCACGCCGGCCATGACCGCGTCGACCGGTGCGGACACCATCAGTGCGAAGGCATCGGGCGAACGGCCGGCGGTGACGGGGACATAGATGCGCAGCACCTCACCGCCCACGGTCGGGTCGAAGGTGCGCTGGCGGACGATCTGGCCCTTGGCTAGCTGCGCCAGCAGCGGCCCCATATCCGCGGCGAACGGCTTGCCCAGATTCTGCTGCTCCGGCGCAGCCAGCACCTGCCCGGTGGGCGAGAGCAGGCGTACCACGCCGCGCTGGTAGGGGCGGATCTTGGCCAATTCGGCTGGATGGTGGACAGTGCGATATCCGCGCCGGCCACGCCGCGGAACTGGCCGTCGACCTTGACCGGCACCATCAGGCTGGTCATCAGCACCTGCTTGCCGGAGACCTCGTCGGCGTAGGGTTCGAACATCAGCTCCTCGCCGCGTTCGCGCACGGCCACGTAATATTTCTCCGCGTCCGGGCCATCGAGCTGGAGGTCGTTTGCCGGGCCGACCGCGTCCTGCAGGGAGGTCTGCCCGGAGGGCTCGCGTGTCCAGTACAGCGACAGCCGCCCCGAATCGGTGCTGATGCGCTGATCTTCGGAGAGACCGGCGACGAACGTCTTCAGCGTGTCGTCCGCCGGTTCGCCGTCCGGCCAGCTGCGTGTGAAGCGGGCATCGGCGCCATCGAAGCCATCGGGTTCGAATTCCAGCCAGTAGCCCAGCACCGCGGGGTCGGCGTCGGCATAGCGGCGCACCAGGGCGGAAACTTCGGCGCGCGAGCTGTTGCCGCGTTCCATGAGCGCCAACGTGGCGTCGGCCAACCCGCGCACCCGCGACAGCGGCTCGTTGACCGAGCCCCGCACCTTGGCGGCCTCCGCGCGGGCCAGCTGCTCCAGTTCATTGAGTGCGCTGGCTTCCTGAACGGCGGCCGCTTTCTGCTGGATCAGCCAGGCCGCCCCGGCGAAGCAGGTGGCAGCCACCAGGCCCAGTACCAGCGCGGTGCGCGCCACAATCGATGTCAATCCTGTCCTGCGTATCCGCATCGGGCCTCTCCCTTGTGGAATCGGGGGCCGGCCAGCAGGAATTCCCTCGTGGGTCGCTGTCCGGGGGTTACTACGGAGGTAGCGGCCGCGCGTACGCGAACCTGAGCCATGCGCGCACTGGCCCGGGACAGGCGCCGGATACGGCTGGCGGGGCCGGGCATGGCACAATGGGACCTCAGATGAAGACGGTTGCCTGATGTCCTATCTCGTCCTTGCCCGCAAGTGGCGTCCGAAGCGTTTTGCCGAGCTGGTGGGCCAGGAACACGTGGTCCGCGCGCTCAGCAATGCGCTGGACAGTGGTCGCGTCCACCACGCCTTCCTGTTCACCGGCACCCGCGGTGTCGGCAAGACCACGATCGCCCGCATCTTCGCCAAGTCGCTGAACTGCGAGCAGGGCACCAGCGCCGACCCATGCGGCCAGTGCCCGGCCTGCCTGGACATCGATTCGGGCCGCTACATCGACCTGCTGGAGATCGACGCCGCGTCCAACACCGGCGTGGATGACGTGCGCGAAGTGATCGAGAACGCGCAGTACATGCCCTCGCGCGGCAAGTACAAGGTCTACCTGATCGACGAAGTGCACATGCTGTCCAAGGCGGCATTCAACGCGCTGCTCAAGACGCTGGAGGAGCCGCCAGAGCATGTGAAATTCCTGCTGGCCACCACCGATCCGCAGAAGCTGCCGGTGACCGTGCTCAGCCGCTGCCTGCAGTTCAACCTCAAGCGCTTGGACCAGGAGCAGATCCGCGGGCAGATGATGCGGATCATGACCGCCGAGGGCATCGAATTCGACGACAGCGCCCTTGTGCAGCTGGCCCACGCCGCCGATGGCTCGCTGCGTGACGGGCTGTCGCTGCTGGACCAGGCCATCGCCTATGCCGGTGGCGCGCTGCGCGATGACGTGGTGCGCGCCATGCTCGGCACAGTCGATCGCACCCAGGTGGCGGCCATGCTCGATGCGCTGGCCGCAGGAGATGGTGCGCGCCTGTTGCAGGTGGTGGCCACGCTGGCAGAGTTCTCGCCGGACTGGAACGGCGTGCTCGATGCGCTGGCCGAGGGGCTGCACCGCATCCAGGTGCAGCAGCTGGTGCCCGGGACCGTGGTGCCTGGTGAAGGGATCGATTCGGGCGCCTTCGCACAGCGGCTGCGCCCGGAAGTGGTGCAGCTCTGGTACCAGATGGCACTGAGTGGCCGTCGCGACCTGCATCTGGCGCCGAGTCCGCGTGCCGGCTTTGAGATGGCGGTGCTGCGGATGCTGGCGTTCCGTCCGGCCGGCGTAGTGCCGGCCGTTCCCGAGAGCGTGATGCCGATGGCTCCGGGCGCGGCAGCCCCGGCCATGGCCACTGCGCC
>NZ_BAZI01000103.1 GCF_001310775.1 Stenotrophomonas pictorum JCM 9942 | reverse complement strand
CGTTCGCCGGCGCACCAGCGTCCATGGCCGTGCCCCCCGTGGAGCTGCGCGGCACCCGGTTGAGCCTGGCCATCGGCCGTTCGGCGGTGAACTTCACCGGCCGCAGCCGTGGCGCGATCACCGTCAACGGTTCGCTGCCGGCGCCGATCCTGCGCCTGCGCGAAGGCGACACCGTCGACATCCGCGTGGCCAACACGCTCACCGACGATGTGACCTCCATCCACTGGCACGGCATCCTGCTGCCGGCCAACATGGACGGCGTGCCCGGGCTGAGCTTCAACGGCATCGCACCCGGTGAGGCCTTCCAATACCGCTTCCAGCTCAGGCAGTCCGGCACCTACTGGTACCACAGCCATTCGCTGTTCCAGGAACAGGCCGGGCTATATGGCGCGTTGATCGTCGATCCGCTGGCGCCGCCGCCATATCACTACGACCGCGAGCATGTGGTGCTGCTGTCGGACTGGACCGATATGGATCCGGCCGCGCTGCACCGGCGCATGAAGAAAATGGCCATGCACGACAACACCTACCAGCGCACGGTCGGTGATTTCCTGCGTGACGCCCGCCGCGACGGCCTGCGGGACACCCTGGCCGACCGCGGCATGTGGGGGCGGATGCGGATGACACCCTCGGACATCTCCGACATCAACGCCCACACCTACACCTACCTGATGAACGGCACCGCGCCGGCCGGCAACTGGACCGGGTTGTTCCGCAGCGGCGAGAAGGTGCTGCTGCGCTTCATCAACGGCTCGGCGATGACCTATTTCGACGTGCGTATTCCCGGGCTGAAAATGACCGTGGTCGCCGCCGATGGCCAGTACATCCATCCGGTGAGCGTGGACGAGTTCCGGATCGCGGTGGCCGAGACGTTCGATGTGATCGTCGAGCCCAGCGGGCAGGATGCGTTCACGATTTTTGCCCAGGACATGGGCCGCACCGGCTATGCCTGCGGCACGCTGGCCGCGCGGCCGGGTCTGCAGGCACCGATCCCCGCGATTGACCCACGGCCGCTGCTGACCATGAGCGATATGGGCCATGACATGGGCGATCACGGCGGACACGCCGGCATGGAGGGTGGCTGCGGCGCCAACATGGGCATGAAGGGCATGGAAGGCGGCTGCGGTGCGGCGATGATGGGCCACGGCGGTCACGGTGCGGATGACAAAGCGCCGAAGCACAAGCCCAGCGAGGCCGGCAATCCGCTGGTGGACATGCAGACCTCGGCCAGCGAACCGAAGCTGGACGATCCGGGCATCGGCCTGCGCGACAACGGCCGCAGCGTGCTGACCTACGGCGCGATGCATTCGCTGTTCACCGATCCCGATGGGCGCGAACCGGGCCGCGAGATCGAGCTGCACCTTACCGGACACATGGAGAAATTCGCCTGGAACTTCGACGGCATCCCGTTCGGTGGCGCCGAACCGATCCGCCTGAAGTACGGCGAGCGTATGCGCATCGTGCTGGTCAACGACACGATGATGACGCACCCGATCCACCTGCACGGCGTATGGAGCGACCTGGAAAACGCCGAGGGCCAGTTCCAGCTGCGCAAGCACACCATCGACATGCCGCCGGGCACCCGCCGCAGCTACCGCGTCCGCGCCGACGCACTGGGCCGCTGGGCCTTCCACTGCCACCTGCTGTACCACATGGAAGCGGGCATGATGCGAGAAGTGAGGATCGAGGCATGAAGACACTTCCCCACTCCCTGCTGTTCCTCGCCCTGGCCACCAGCGGTGGCGCGTTCGCCCAGGATCCGCATGCCGGGCAGGGCAAACCGCAGGCCAAGGCCAGCGCGCACGATGCGCACGCCGGGCATGCGATGCCGCCTGCGGCAAAGAACGATCCGCACGCCGGGCACGCGATGCCGCCGAAAGCCGCCAGCGATACCCCGCGTGAACCGGTCCCGGCGCTGACGCCGGACGATTTCACCGCGGCGTTTCCGGTAATGAAGCCGCACGCGATGGAACACGCCCCGGCCTTCAACAGCCTGGTGGTATTCGACCAGCTGGAAGCCTGGGACAACGCCCATGGCGGGGGCCAGGCGTGGGGCATCGATGCCTGGTTTGGAGGTGACATCAACCGGCTGTGGCTGCGCAGCGAAGGTCACCGCAGTGACAACGCGCTGGGCGACTGGTCGGTCGATGCGCTGTACGGCCGGGCGATCTCGCGTGGTGGGATGCGGTGGCCGGCGTTCGCCATGACAACCACCGGCACGCAGCGGACCTGACCCGCGCCGGTTTCGGCTTCCAGGGCATGGCGCCGTACAAGTTCGAAATGTCGGCGATGGCCTATCTGGGCGGCAGCCGCAAAGCCGAGCTGGTGGTTGAAGCCGAGTACGACGTGCTGCTGACCAACCGGCTGATCCTGCAACCGGTGCTCGAGGCCAGCCTGGTCGCCGATGACGATCCGCGCCGGGCTGTCGGCAAGGGCCTGAGCAGCGTGGAGGCGGGCCTACGCCTGCGTTACGAGTTCAGCCGCCGCTTCGCCCCGTATGTGGGGTTCGTCCACGAACGCGTCTTCGGCAACACCGCCGACCTGCATCGCGATGCTGGCGAAGACGTCAGCGAATCGCGCTGGGTCGCCGGCGTGCGCTTCTGGTTCTGAGGATCAGGGACGGGCATGCCTCCGCTGCCCGTCCCGCGCCACTGCCGGCAGCTACCTCGGCATGTTCCCTACCGTCTCCCGCATCACCTCCGCACAGCGCGTGATGCCCTCCAGGAAGCAGATTCCATGATCATCCGTTCAACAGCGTTTCCCCTGGCCGTACTGATCGGCAGCTTGCTGCTGGTCAGTGCCTGCAACGCCGCCCCGCCGGCGGCTTCCGGCACCGCCTCTCCCCCTGCCGGGACAGCCACAGCGGCGCCGGCAGAGAACCGCCTGCCACTGGTGAAAGTCCACAAGGATCCGAACTGCGGCTGCTGTGGCGGCTGGGCCGAACACATGCAGGCGGCCGGCTTTCCGGTGGAAATCCACGACAGCGGCGACATGCTCGCGGTGAAACAGCGCCTCGGCATCGGCGAAGGCATGTACTCCTGCCATACCTCCGAGATCGATGGTTACGTGGTGGAAGGCCACGTGCCCGCCGATGCGATCCGCAAGCTGCTGGCCGAACGTCCGCAGGCGCGCGGCCTGGTACTGCCCGGCATGCCGATCGGCTCGCCGGGCATGGAATCCCCGGACGGCTACCGCCAGCCGTTCACCGTCGGCCTGCTGCAGATGGACGGCAGCGTCCGTGCGTTCTCGCAGCATCCTTGATGCCATTCCGGACGACGGCGGTTACGGCCGCCGTCATCCGGCGACCGGGAAGCGCACGTAAAATACAGGCCTGCGCCCTGTGCATTCCCCCTCAAGGAGCTTCCATGAGCCTCTCCTCCCTGCGCGAGCAGCCCGGCGTCGCTGCCGCCACGGCGGCTGAAACCCGCGGTTTCGTCTTCAATCACACCATGCTGCGGGTCAAGGACATCACCGCTTCGCTGGACTTCTATACCCGCGTGCTGGGGTTTTCGCTGATCGACCAGCGCGACTTTCCCGAGGCCGCGTTCAGTCTGTACTTCCTGGCCTATGTGCCGGCCGGCACCGCCATCCCCGAAGACGATGCCCAGCGCCGCCTGTGGATGGCCGGCATTCCCGGCGTGCTGGAACTGACCCACAACCACGGCACCGAGCAGCAGGACGGTCCGGTGTACCACGACGGCAACAGCGATCCGCGCGGCTTCGGCCATCTCTGCGTGTCGGTGCCGGAGCTGGAGGCGGCCTGTGCCCGCTTCGAGGCGCTGGGCGTACCGTTCCAGAAGCGCCTGAGCGATGGCCGGATGAAGAGCCTGGCCTTCATCAAGGACCCGGACGGCTACTGGGTGGAGATCATCTCCAATACCGTGCGCGCCTGAGCGGGTTGACGATGGAAAAAGAAAACGCCGGCAATGCCGGCGTTTTCTTTGTTGTCTGCCAATCAGGCAATCACTTGCCGAAGGTGCCGGCCTTGACCATCACCATCTGCTTGGGATCGATGTAGGTGCGGATGGCGGTGTTGATCTGCTCGCGGGTGACCGATTCGATCATCGACGGATAGTTGTCCAGCCACTCCAGGCCGACGCCACGTTCAACCGTGCCCAGGATCGCCGAGGCCATGCCATCGGTGTTGCCCAGGCCCACCTGGTAGCTGCCCACCATCGCCTGCTTGCGGCCGGCCAGTTCCTCGGCGGTGATGCCGTCCTTCCACCAGTGCAGCAGTTCACGGCGGGTGCTGGCGATACCCTTGTCCAGCAGTTCCGGGGCGAAGGTGGTGCTGATGGCGAAGCCACCGTCCATGTAGTCACTGCCCAGCAGATTGCCACCGATGCCATAGGTCAGGCCTTCCTTGGCACGCACCGCCGCCATCAGCCGGCCGGTGAAGCCCGAGCCGAGCACGTCCACACCCACCATCAGCGGCACATAGTCCGCGTCGGTCTGGCGCAGGCCGGTGCTCTGGCCGAAGAACACGCTGGTGCTGGACTTGTCCTTCATCGCGATGCTGTGCTCGAAGGTCTTGGGCTTGATCCGCGCCGGTGCGGTGCGCAGGTAATCCACCCCACCGCTCCAGCCCCCGAAACCGTGCGTCACCGCCTGCTCGATCGCCTTGGCATCCACATCACCGGTGAATACCAGGGTCATGTGCTCCGGGCCGTAGTACTTGCTGTGGAACGCTTGATCTGCTCCAGCGTCACCGCCGGCACCGCCTTGAGCATGTCCTCGCGCGGCACCGGGGCGTTGTAGCTGCCGCGCGGGAAGATGCTCAGCATCAGCGTCTCGCGCGCCATCGTGCCCGGGTTCTCGCTGGCCTGGCGCAATGCCGCCTCCAGCTGCACCTTGGCCTTGGCCAGCTCCTCGGCGGTGAATGCCGGCTCGCGCAGCTGTTCGGCCAACGCATCGACCACGGTCGGCATGTCGCGCTTGAGGCTTTTGCCGTAGACCGAGATGCGGGCCGGACCCGGGCTGATCGACAGCGAGGCGCCGATGCTGTCCAGGGCATCGGCAATGGCGAACTTGTCACGCTTGAGGGTGCCGGCCTGCAGCAGCATCGCCGTCAGGGTCGGCACCGCCGGGTTGTCGGACTTGGAGGCGATGAAGGCATCCCCCAGCGGCATGGCGCCGGTGATGGTGACCACGTCCTTGACGTCCATCGGATAGATGATCAGATCCACCCCCGCGGCTTCGGCACGCACGGCCGTGTCGGCGACACCGGCCTGCGCCAGCAGCGGGCTCAGGCAGAAGCTGGCGGCCAGCACCAGCGGAAACATCAGATTGCGCTTTGCGTTCTTCACTTGCTGCTCTCCGGCACGAACCAGCCGACCGTGCTCTGGTCTGCGTTGAAATATTTGCCTGCCACGCGCTTGAGATCATCCGAGGTGACCTTTTCCAGCTCGTCCAGGAAGGTGGCGTACTTGGTCCAGTCACCCAGTGCGATGTACTCGTTGAGCGAGTCGGCGGCCTGGTCGGTGCCGTCACGGCGGAACGCCACATCGGCACGGTACGGGCCCAGCACGCGCTTGATCTCCTCGATAGCGGCACCTTCGCGGGCGACCTTGCCGATCTCGTCGTTGATGATCTTCTCCACCTCGGCGTGCTCGACGCCCGGCGCCAGCACCGCGCTGAGCATGAACAGGCTCGGATCACGCTGCTGGTACATGCCGCCGGAAACACCGACCGCCTTGGAGGTATCGACCAGGGCGCGCGACAGGCGGCTGCCACGTCCGCCCTGCAGCACCAGCTCCAGCACGGTCAGCGCCGGGATGTCCGCATCCAGCCCGGCCGGGCCCTTGAACGCCATCATCACCGTGCCCGCCTCGCCGGCACGTCGCAGGATCACGCGGCGCTCGCCCTGCTGGGCCGGCTCGGTGGTGTACACCTCCGGAATGGCATGCGGCGAACGCGGCACCTTGCCGAACTCCTTGCCGATGGTGGCCAGCAGCTTGGCCGGCTCGACATCGCCCACCACGGTCACGGTGGCGTTGTTGGGCCAGTAATAGGTGTCGTAGAACTCGCGCAGCTTGTCGATGGAGACGTTCTCGATATCGCTGCGCCAGCCGATCACCGGATGATGGTACGGCTGGGCCTGGAACGCGGTGCTCCAGATCAGCTTCATCAGCGCGCCGTTGGGGTTGTTCTCGTTGCGCTCGTACTCGTTGCGCACCACCGTCATTTCGCTCTGGCGGTCCTTCTCGCGCAGCAGCAGGCCGCGCATGCGGTCGGCTTCAATGGCGATATAGCCGTCCAGCGCCGAGGGCGGCAGGGTGGCGTAGTAGTTGGTGCGGTCCATCGAGGTGGTGGCGTTGAAGCCGGCACCGACGCGGTCCAGGTAGGTGTCCACACTGTTGCCCTTGCTGGCGTCGTAGTGGGTGCTGCCCATGAACATCAGGTGCTCGAGCAGGTGGGTGCCACCGGTGGAGCCGGTGACCTCGTTGCGTGACCCCACCCGGTAGGTGATCTGGAAGGTGACCACCGGCGCGGCATGGCTGGGCAGTACCAGCACGCTCAGGCCGTTGCTGTCCAGGCGGTATTCGTCGATGCCGTCCATCGACTTGATATGGGTGAAACCGTCAACCTTGACCGGTGCGGCCCAGGCAGCCGGAGCTGCCATAAGACCGAACGCAAGGCCGACGCACAGCAGGCGTGGCGAAATCATTCGTTGCTTTCTCTTCGAGGTGCGCACCAGGCGCGTGGATATTCCAGACATGACCGTTCAGTCCTGCCTGCGGGGGGAGGGGGTTTCAAACGCGGCCAGCACGATGTCCGGCGTCAGCACTTCGGGCATTTCCTGCGGCGCACTGCCGTCGGCGCGGTAGACCAGGTTGAACGGCACCGCGCTGCGGCCCCATTTCTCCAGTTCCGCGGTGATCAGCGGATCGGCATTGGTCCAGTCCGCCTTCAGCGTGGCGATGTTGTGGTCGCGGAAATAGCTGCGGACCCGTTCCGAACTGAACACGACCTTCTTGTTGACCTGGCAGGTGGCGCACCAGCGTGCGGTGAAGTCGATATAGACACCGCGGCCTTCGCGCTGCAGTTCCTGCACGCGCTGGCTGCTCCAGGCTTCCCACTGCACCTGGTCCGGTGCCTGTGCCCGCGGCCAGCCCAGCACTACTGCCAGCACCAGCGCCAGCACGGCGGCGCCCATGCCGATACCGGCACGCGTTCCCTTAACGCCCGGACGGGTGGCCCGCCCGTACAGCCACAGTGCGAACGCGGCCAGGGTGAGCGCGCCGATCACGTTGAACAGCGCCGCTTCCTGCAGCTGTCCGGCCAGCACCCACACCAGGTAGCCGACGGTGGCATACAGCGGGAACGCCATCAGCTGCTTGAACGTCACCATCCAGACGCCCGGACGGGGCAGCAGATCCACCAGCTTCGGGAACACCGACAGCAGCAGATACGGCAGCGACAGACCCAGCGCGATCACGGTGAACACCACGAACGCCTGCGCGGTCGGCAACGCCAGCGCCGCGCCCAGTGCCGGCGCCAGGAAGGGCGCGCTGCACGGCGTGGCCACCAGCGTGGCCAGCATGCCGGAGAAGAAGCTGCCGCCGATACCGCTGCGCGTCTGCAGCCCCGACCCGATGCTGGTCGCCCGCACTCCCACTTCAAACACACCGCTCAGGTTCAACGCGAACGCCAGCATCACCAGGGTCAGGCCGAACACGAACGGTGCCGACTGCAGCTGGAAGCCCCAGCCCAGTTGCTGGCCGCCCTCGCGCAGCATGGCCAGCACGCCGGCCAGCGCCCAGAACGAGAGCAGCACGCCGGCGGTGAACATCAGCGCGTGCAGCGTGACCTTGCGACGGTCATTGCCGGCCTGCTCGATGAAACCCACCACCTTCAGGCCCAGGACCGGGAACACGCACGGCATCAGGTTCAGGATCAGGCCGCCGAGCAGCGCGAACAGCAGCACCGTCATCGACAGGGCCACCGGCCCGCTATCGGCCCTGGCCGGTTCGCCACTGTTGCCCAGATCGTCCAGGCTGATCAGTGCCGCAGCCTCGGCCTCGCTGGAAAACGGCACATCGACCTGGACCCCGCGGTAGACGCCCTGCGTATCGGTATACGCCAGCACCCCGCGCAGACGCGCGTCATCGGCCATCTGCTCGGCCGGATCCAGCGGCAGTTTCAGCAGCGCGCGCGCGCCGCGGTTGCCGATCGTCTGCGGGATCTTGTAGGAGACGAAGCTGTCGGCCGGGAAGAAATGCAGCTCGGCGATATCGGCCGGCGCACGCACCCGCAATGCCAGGTTGTCGGGCGCGCGGGTGGCCGCCAGCTGCCAGCCGTCACTGCTTGCCGGCATCGGCTG
>NZ_BAZI01000102.1 GCF_001310775.1 Stenotrophomonas pictorum JCM 9942 | reverse complement strand
ACCCTGGCCGCCGCCCGGGCCGGCAAGCGCCTGCTGCTGGCCAACAAGGAGTCGCTGGTGCTGGCCGGCGAGCTGCTGACCCGCGAAGCCGCCGCTGCCGGGGCCGAGATCATCCCGATCGACAGCGAACACAACGCGATCTTCCAGTGCCTGCGCTCATGCGATGCACGCCTGGAAGCCGGTGTGCGCCGGATCATCCTCACCGCCTCCGGTGGCCCGTTCCGTGGCCGCAGCCGTGCCGAACTGGAAGGCGTGACCCCGGCCCAGGCTGTGGCCCATCCCAAGTGGTCGATGGGGCCGAAGATCTCGGTCGATTCGGCGACGTTGATGAACAAAGGCCTGGAAGTCATCGAGGCGCACCACCTGTTCAACATCCCGGGCGCGCGCATCGATGTGCTGGTGCACCCGCAAAGCCTGGTGCATTCACTGGTGGAATTCATCGACGGCTCCACCCTTGCTCAGCTCGGGCTGCCGGATATGCGCACCACCCTGGCGGTCGGTCTGGGTTGGCCGCAGCGCATCGAATCGGGCGTCGCCGGGCTGGACCTGCTCAGCCAGGGCCGGCTCGATTTCGAGGCGCCGGACCTGGACGCCTTCCCCTGCCTGCGCCTAGCCTGGCAGGCCATGGACGCCGGCGGCAGCGCCCCGGCCATCCTGAACGCGGCCAACGAGGTGGCGGTTTCAGCCTTTCTTCAGGGCCGTATAGGCTTCCTGTCGATTCCCGCGCTGGTGGAGCACGCCCTCTCCACCCTGCCGTACGTGGCGGCCGATACACTGGACGCCCTGCTGGCAGCGGACGCGCAATCCCGCCAGATCACCGAAGCCGCCATCGCCCGCCTGCCGCATGTCTGAACCCACCTTCCAATCGAGTTCTGCCCATGGGTGATTTTCTCGGCTCCGTGTGGTGGATGATCGTCAGCCTGGGCCTGCTGGTCACGTTCCACGAATTCGGTCATTACTGGGTGGCCCGCCGCTGTGGGGTGAAGGTGCTGCGCTTCTCGGTGGGCTTCGGCAAACCGCTGTGGAGCCGCCGCAACCGCAACGGTACCGAGTTCGCCATCGCCGCCATCCCGCTGGGCGGCTACGTGAAGATGCTGGACGAGCGCGAAGCCGAAGTGCCTGCCGGCGAGCGCGCGGTCGCCTTCAACAACAAGAGTGTGTGGCAGCGCATCGCCATCGTCGCTGCCGGTCCGGCCGCCAACCTGCTGCTGTGCATCGCCCTGCTGTGGGCGATGTTTGTGATCGGCAAGCAGGACTACTCGGCCACCATCGGCCGCAGCACCGGCATGGCCCAGCAGGCCGGCTTTGCCGCCGGCGACCGTATCGTTGAAGTGGATGGCCGCGCGGTGGACACCTGGGCCGAAGCCAGCATGGCCTTCACCACCGCCGCGATGGACCGCCAGGATGCCCGCACCAAGGTCCGCGATGCCCTGGACAACGAGCGCACCCGTACTGCCGCTGTCGCAGCTGCCGGCGGATTTCGATGAGCGCAACGTCCCGGTGCAGGCAGGCTTCATCTGGCAATTCTGGCTGCAACCGGCCCTGGTGGAGTCGATCGTCGCCGATTCGGCTGCCAGTGGCGTGCTGCAACCCGGCGACCTGATCCTGGCCATCGACGGCCAGCGGGTGGAGAGCGCCGACCAGGTTGCCCCGCTGGTGCAACAACTGGGCGAGCGCGGCGGCGCCGGCATGCTCGACATCGAGCGCGCGGGCGAGCGCCTGGCCCTGGAGCTGATGCCGATCGCGGGCCAGGGCCAGGACGGCAAGCCGCGCTGCTGATCGGCGTGGGCTTTGTCACCGGCCAAGCCCCCGCCTACGACGCCCGCCAGCAGTACGGCGTGTTGGCGGCAATCCCGGCGGCCTGCGCGAAACCGGCAAGCTCGCCAGTGATTCGCTGGGGATGATGCGGCGGATGCTGACCGGCCATGCCTCGGTCAAGAACATTTCCGGGCCGATCACCATCGCCCGCGTGGCCAATGCCTCGGCCGAGCGCGGCGTGGACTGGTTCCTGTATTTCCTGGCCCTGCTGTCGCTGAGCCTGTGCATCATCAACCTGCTGCCAATCCCGATCTTGGACGGCGGCCACCTGCTGTATTACCTTATCGAGTTGGTCAAGGGCAGCCCGCTGAGCGAGCGCGCCATCGCCGCCGGCCAGTACATCGGTCTGGCGCTGCTGGCCGGGCTGATGGGATTGGCGTTCTACAACGACATTCTCAGCCTGGTCCCGCGATGAACTTTTCCCTGCTGTCGTCGTCTTACGCCGGCACCCACGCAACATTGAAATCGACTCCAACCGGACGTGACATGACGCGACTTCCCAATCGCCGCCTGCTTGCCCTCGCCCTTGCTGCCGGTCTGGCCCTGCCTGCGCTTGCGCTGGCGGCCGAGCCCTTCACCGCCAGCGATATCCGCGTGGACGGCCTGCAGCGCATCTCCTCCGGTACGGTATTCACCTATCTGCCCATCGAGCGTGGCGACACGGTCGATGACGCCAAGGTCGGGGACACCATCCGCGCGCTCTACAAGACCGGCTTCTTCGAGGATGTGCAGCTGGACCGCCAGGGCGACATCCTGGTGGTCACGGTCAAGGAGCGCCCGGCGATCAACAAGTTGACCGTCACCGGCAACAAGGACATCAAGAGCGAGCAGCTGCTCAAGGGTCTGAGCGACATCGGCCTGAGCGAAGGCGGCACCTTTGACCGTTTGAGTCTGGACCGGGTGACGCAGGAATTGCGTCGCCAGTACAACGACCGTGGCAAATACAACGTCGAGATCACCCCGACGGTGAGCCCGCTGGACCGCAACCGCGTCGATGTCGCCATCGCCGTGAAGGAAGGCAAGGCGGCCAAGATCCAGCACGTGAACCTGGTGGGCACCGAGAAATTCCCCGCCGAGAACATCCTCGACACCTGGGAATCGAAGGAGCACAACTGGGCCTCGTGGTACCGCCGCGATGACCAGTACTCCAAGGAAAAACTGTCCGGCGACCTGGAGAAGCTCAACTCCTGGTATCTGGACCGCGGCTATGTCGATTTCAGCATCGATTCCACCCAGGTCTCGATCAGCCCCGACAAGCGCGACATGTTCATCACCGCCGGCGTCACCGAGGGTGAGCAGTACAAGATCTCCGAAATAAAGGTCACCGGCGACACCATTCTTCCGCAGGAAGATGTGGAACGCATGGTGATCCAGAAGAGCGGCGACACGTTCTCGCGCGCCCTGCTGGAATTCAGCGCCGATGCGATCACCAACAGCCTGTCCAACATCGGTTACGCCTTCGCCAAGGTGAACCCGATCCCGACCAGCAACCGTGCCGACCGCACCGTCGCGGTGAACATGCAGGTGGTGCCGGGCCCGCGCGTGGCCGTGCGCCGCATCGTGTTCAAGGGCAATTCGCGTACCGCCGATGAAGTGTTGCGCCGCGAAATGCGCCAGTTCGAGAACAGCTGGTACTCGCAGGCGGCAATCGACCGCTCCAAGATCCGCCTGCAGCGTCTGGGCTACTTCGAGTCGGTCGATGTCGAATCCAGCCCGGTCACCGGCAGCAACGACCAGGTGGACGTGGTCTACAACGTCAAGGAAACCACTTCCGGCAGCTTCGTGTTCGGCCTGGGCTATTCGCAGTCCTACGGCATGACCACCTCGATCCAGCTGTCGCAGAACAACTTCCTGGGCGGCGGCAACCGCGTGTCGGTCGACGCCTCGCGCAGCAGCTACCTGCAGCGCTACGGCTTCTCCTACACCAACCCCTACTTCACCGATGACGGCGTCTCGCTGGGCTACAACCTGTCCTGGCGCGAGCTGGACTATTCGGACTTCAACACCGCCCAGTACAACAGCACCAACGGTGCCGCGCAGGTGGTGTTCGGCGTGCCGATCACCGAGAACGACGCGTTCTCGCTGATGTTCGGCATCGACAGCAACCAGATCACCACCTACCAGGGCTACACCCCGCAGGTGATCATCGACTACATCGATGCGGTCGGCACGCGCACCTTCCACTCCTGGCGCACCGAGCTGGGCTGGGCCCGTGATACCCGCAACGACTATTTCATGCCGACCCGCGGCACCTACCAGCGTCTGGGCCTGGAGGCCACGCTGCCGGGCTCGACCGTGGAGTACTACAAGCTCAGCTACCAGTTCTCCAAGTACTGGCCGATCATGCCGTCGCTGGTCATCAATACCCGTCTGGAGCTGGGCTACGGCGATTCCTACGGCAGCGACAAGGTCCGCGACATCTGCTGGAACGATATTCCGGCGGTCCCCGGCACCCCCGCCAATGGCGACACGCCGGCCGTGCCGGGTACCCCGGGCTATTCGCAGGTGGTGGACTGCGCCACCAACCCCACCGCCAACTACCGCCAGATCAAGGCATCCGGCCTGCCGTTCTTCGAGAACTTCTACGCGGGCGGCACCAACTCGGTGCGTGGCTTCGAGGACAACACCCTGGGCCCGCGCTCGGAACCCATTGGCGGCTACTACAACGGCCAGCCGCTGGGTGGCTCGGTGAAGACGGTCGGCTCGATCGAAGCCTATTTCCCGAAGCTGTTCGACAGCCCGTCGGCGCGCGTTTCCGCGTTCCTGGACGTGGGCAACGTCTACGCCGGCACCAGCAACTTCAAGGCCAACGAGCTGCGTGCTTCGGCCGGTGTCGCCCTGCTGTGGCGCGCTCCGGTCGGCCCGATCTCGATCAGCTACGCGTTCCCGCTGAAGAAGGAAGAAGGCGACGAAATCGAGCGTTTGCAGTTCACCTTCGGTGGCCAGTTCTGATTTCCGCCTGACCATTCCATGCACCACCTGCATCAGACAAGGCCCGGGCAACCGGGCCTTGTCATGACCGCTGGCCCCTCTGGCGCTAAACTGCCGCAGTGAATATGCCTACCTATACCGCACAGGAACTTGCCGAACGCTTTGGTCTGCAGGTGCAGGGCGATGCGACCGCCAGCATCCACGGCGTCGCCACCCTCGCCCATGCCGGCGCCGGCCAGCTCACCTTTCTGGCCAATCCGCGCTATCGGCCGCAGCTGGCCGACAGCCAGGCTTCGATCGTCGTGCTTCGTGCCGACGATGCCGCAGCCGCGCCCGGCACCACCCTGATCGCCAAAGACCCGTACACCGCCTTCGCCAAGATCGGCGCGTTGTTCGAGACCGTGCCGCTGCGTGAGCCCGGCATCCACCCCAGTGCGGTCATCGATCCCAGCGCCCAGGTGGCGGCCAGCGCCCATATCGGTCCGCACGTATATATTGGCGCGCGCAGCGTGATCGGTGAAAGCTGCATCATCGGCCCCGGCAGCGTGGTCGGTGACGACTGCCAGCTCGAAGCCGGCTGCGAACTGCTGGCCCGCGTCAGCCTGGTGGCCCGGGTCAAGCTGGGCAAGCGCGTGCGTATCCACCCGGGTGCCGTGCTCGGTGCCGAAGGCTTCGGCCTGGCGATGGACGGCGGCCACTGGATCAAGGTGCCGCAGCTGGGCGGCGTGCGCATCGGCGACGACTGCGAGATCGGCGCCAACACCTGCATCGACCGTGGCGCGCTGGAAGACACCGTGCTCGACGAGGACGTGCGCGTGGACAACCTGGTGCAGATCGCCCACAACGTGCAGATCGGTGCGCACAGCGCCATCGCCGGCTCCACCGGCATCGCCGGCAGCGCCAAGATCGGCCGCTACTGCCTGCTGGGCGGCTCGGTCGGCGTGGTCGGGCACCTGGAAATCTGCGACCACGTCACCATCACCGGCCGATCGGTGGTGCGCAACTCCATTACCGAACCGGGTGAATACTCATCCGGCACCCCATTGACCGACAACCGCACGTGGCGCAAAAACGCCGCGCGCTTCAAGCAGCTCGATGCGCTGGCAAGGCGCATCCTGGCTGTGAGCAAGGAGAAGGAATGAACGCAAGTCCGCAGCTGCCCATCGACGTCACCACGATCCAGACGTTGATCCCGCACCGCTATCCATTCCTGCTGGTCGACAAAGTCGTCGAGCTCGATATCGAAGGCAAGCGCATCGTCGCGCACAAGAACGTCACCATCAACGAGCCGTTCTTCCAGGGGCATTTCCCGACCCAGCCGATCATGCCGGGCGTGCTGATCATCGAGGCGCTGGCCCAGGCCGGCGGCGTGCTGACCCAGCTCAGCCTCGGCCGTGATGCGCAGTCCAAGCTGTTCTACCTGGTCAAGGTGGACAATGTGCGCTTCATGAAGCAGGTGGTGCCGGGCGATGTGCTGGAGCTGCACGTGCAGGTCAAGCGGGTGATCCGCAACATGGCCGTGTACTACGGCGAAGCCAAGGTGGACGGCGAAGTCGTCGCCCATGCCGAAGTGCTGTGCGCCGGCACCCGCGACTGATCCCCGGAGCCGACGCATGAACAACAGCGCCCCGCTGATCCACCCGACCGCAGTCATCGACCCGGCGGCGGTGCTTGCCGCCGATGTCCGCGTGGGCGCTTTCACCCTGATCGGGGCCGAGGTTGAAATCGGCGCCGGCACGGTGGTGGGCCCGCATTGCAGCATCCACGGTCCGACCCGGATCGGCCGCGAGAACCACTTCATCGGCCATGCCGCCATCGGCGGCGAGCCACAGGACAAGAAGTTCGGCGGCGAACGCACCGAACTGGTGATCGGTGACCGCAACGTGATCCGCGAGTTCGTCACCATCAACCGCGGAACCGGCGGCGGCGGTGGCATCACCACGGTCGGCAACGACAACTGGCTGCTGGCCTATGTGCACGTCGCCCACGACTGCCATGTCGGCAACCACTGCGTGTTCTCCAACAACACCACGCTGGCCGGGCATGTCACCGTCGGCAACTGGGTGATCATCAGCGGCTTCGCCGGCGCGCACCAGTTCTGCCGCATCGGCGATCACGCGTTTCTCGGCATGGGCGCCCTGGTGGGCGGCGACGTACCGCCCTTCACCATGGTCGGCACCGACACCCACGGCCGTCCCCGCGGCATCAACAGCGAAGGCCTCAAGCGCCGCGGCTTCGATGCCGAGCGTATCGCCGCGATCAAGCGTGCCTACCGCACCCTGTACGTGGCGGGGTTGCCACTGGCCGAAGCCAAGCAGCAGCTGGCCGAGCAGGCCCGTGACAATGCCGACGTGAAGGACCTGCTGGACTTCATCGAACACACCGACCGTCCGCTGCTGCGATGACCGGGCGCCTGGACCGCTTGCCGGACACCGCCGGACGCGCGCTTCGCATCGCGCTCGTCGCCGGTGAGGCGTCCGGCGACGGACTCGGTGCCGGTTTGATCGATCAACTGCGCCAGCGCTATCCCGATGCCGAATTCGCCGGCATCGGTGGCGATGCGATGCGCAAAGCCGGCTGTCAGACCTGGTTTGATGCCAGTGAACTGGCGCTGATGGGGCTGGCCGAGATCCTGCGCCATCTGCCGCGGCTGCTGAAGCTGCGCAAGCAGTTCCGCCAGCGCGTGCTCGACTGGCAACCGGATGTCTTCATCGGCATTGATGCGCCGGATTTCAATCTGGGCGTGGAAAAGTGGCTCAAGCAGCGCGGTATTCCTACCGTGCATTACGTCAGCCCCTCGGTCTGGGCCTGGCGTGAGAAACGCGCCGAGAAGATCGGCGCCAGCGCCGACCTGGTGTTGTGCCTGTTTCCGATGGAACCGCCGATCTACGCGCGCCATGGCATCGACGCGCGCTTCGTCGGCCACCCCATGGCCGACGAGATACCGCTGGAAAGCGACCGCGAGCAGGCACGCGCGGCGCTGGCCATTCCCGCGCAGGTGCCGGTGCTGGCGGTGCTGCCGGGCAGCCGGCTGGGTGAAGTCAGTCGCCTCGGTCCGCCGTTCTTCGAGGCCGCCTGGCAGCTGTGCGAGAAGAGGCGCGACCTGCACATCGTGGTGCCGGCCGCCAACGCCCACTGCAAGGCGCTGCTGGTCGAGCAGATCCGTGCCGCCGCCCTTCCCAGCGCGCGTGTGCATCTGCTCGATGGTCGCGCCCGCGAGGCGATGACCGCCGCTGATGTGGTGATGCTGGCGTCGGGCACCGCAACACTGGAAACCATGCTGGTCAAGCGGCCAATGGTGGTCGGCTACCGCGTGGCGGAGCTCACCTACCGCATCGTCAGAGCACTGGGGCTGCTCAAGGTCAACCGTTATGCGCTGCCGAATGTGCTTGCCGGCAAGGATCTGGCGCCGGAACTGATGCAGCACGACTGCACCCCGGACAAGCTCGCTGCCGCGGTGACGCAGTGGTTCGAGCATCCGCAGGGCGTGAGCGGTCTGCAGGACGACTACCTGCGCCTGCACCAGGAACTGCGACAGGACGCCTCGGCCCGCGCGGCCGAGGCGGTCGCCGGACTGTT
>NZ_BAZI01000101.1 GCF_001310775.1 Stenotrophomonas pictorum JCM 9942 | reverse complement strand
CCCTCACCGGGGCAGCGGGTGAGGGTGATCGGGCAAGCCGTGGACGGGGTGGGGGCGCCACACCCCGGCAGGGCGGAGACCCTCAAGTCCCCGCGCGCGGGCCCGGTTATCCCTTTCCAACACCCGCCATTGCCCGGAGGTCCGGGCACAGCGCATCCGGCGGCTGTTTGACCGCCGGCACCGGTTGGACGTGCTAGCGTTCTTCCGTCCACCACTGGGAAGTCGTCATGGAACTTCGCACCGTTTTCCGGCTTGTCGGGCTGTCCTTGGTACTGATGCTTGCCGCCTGCGCCAGCACCCCGCGTGTGGCCAGCCAGGCGGATCCCAGCGCGGACTTCTCGCGCTACCGTAGTTTCGCGTTCTACACACCGCTGGCCCTGGAGCAGCACGGTTACACCACCATCACCAGCAACCGCATCCGTGCGGCGGTTCGTACCCAGATGGAGGCGCGGGGTTATGTGTTCGATGAGCGCAATCCGGATTTGTGGGTGAACCTCAACGCGTACCTGCAAGACAAGACGCGTGTCACCACGATGCCGGAAGTGGACTACGACTATTACTACAGCTATCGCGCCCGCGGCTATGTGGCTGTGCCTTACTGGCGTGACCGTACCGATGTGTACCAGTACACCGAGGGCACACTCAATGTGGATGTGATCGATGCCCGTCTGAAGCGGCTGGTCTGGGAAGGCATCGCGGTTGGCACCGTCGGCCGTTCCGATCCGCAGCGTCGCGGCGAGCGGATCGACGCGGCCGTGGCGGCGATATTTGCCGAATACCCCTATCGTGCGGCCGCCACCACCCCCTAGAGTCCCGTCGCATGGCGAGGATGTCCGGTGCTTTCGCGCGCGCCCAGCTGAGATGGATCGTACTGGCACGCAAGCACCCGTCTGCCTGGTTGCTGGGCGTGCAGCTGCTGGGCGTGCTGCTGTATCCGGTGATGGAAAACATGCCGGCAGGACGTGCGGTGTTCGGCGCCTTCGGCATGGCGGTGCTGGGCTTGTCGGTGTGGGTGGTGCGTCGCAGTCCGCTCACCATCTGGATTGCACTGGTGCTGGCGATACCGGCCGTGATTTTCTCGGTCGCCGGCGCCTTGCTAGATCGCTATTCGGTGACGATGGTGGCGCAGTTATTCGAATGTCTGCTGTACTTCTATACGACATGGAGCCTGATCGCCTACATGTTGCAGGATCACAAGGTCACCCGCGATGAGCTGTTCGCCGCCGGCGCGACCTTCACCCTGCTGGCCTGGGCATTCGCTTTCGCGTTTTCGGTCTGCCAGCACTGGATCCCCGGCAGCTTTGTCGCCACCAGCGAGGGCGATTTCCGGACGTGGACGGAGCTGCTTTATCTCAGCTTCAGCTTGCTCTCGGGAGTGGGCCTGAGTGATGTCGTGCCGGTGCTGCCGCAGGCCCGCGCGCTGGTGATGCTGGAGCAGTTTTCAGGCGTGATGTATGTGGCTCTGGTTGTTTCCCGACTGGTCGGACTGACGATCCACAAAGCCGGAAAAAAATGAACGCCAGATAAAAATTTCGCGCCCGGAGGCGCGAATTTTGCAGCAGATTATGTGTATTCGTCGGCGAGAGAGAGCCTGATGTCGTCCCGCGTGGATACGCGAGGAACCTCGATAGGCTAATATTTGCTCGATCTAATTCATTTGCGCTTTGCGTTGACGCCGTTTGCGGACTTTGGCGGTTCACTGGTAGCCCTGCTTCCAGGGGGCGGACACAGGATTGTGTCCTCCGGCAATTCCTTCCCTGAGTGGCATGGATATATCCAACAACGAAAAACCGGTGTCCGATCGCTTGCTGATCGGTGAATGTGTCGTGGTGCTGTCCTCGCGTGAGGTGCATGTGCCCGGCGCACGGCGGTTGCGCCGATTGACGCCCAAAAGTATCGGAGTGCTGCTGGTGCTGGTCCGCAAGGCCGGCCAGGTCGTCACGCGTGATGAGCTGTTCGCCGAGGTGTGGCCGGACACCATGCCGACCAACGATGTGCTCACCCAGGCGGTCACGCATTTGCGCAAGGCCTTCACTTCGGGCGAGAGCGGAATTGATGGCGCGGCGTATATCGAAACCATCGCCAAGACCGGTTACCGCTTGCTGGCACCGGTGTCGTGGGAGGGCCAGGGTTCTATTCCTGCGGGACGGTCGCCGTTAAGCGAAACGGCGCTGGTTCACGGCGCGCAAGCTGGCGCAACGCATGCGGCCGATGTGCCCAGGCGCTCGATACGCCGGCGGCTGCGACGCCAGGTGTTGATTGCTGTCGGCCTTGCGCTGCTGGCCAGTACGGTGGTGATGTTCTGGTTGTTGTGGACCGCGCCGGCGGTTGCCGATCCGGATGTGGTCAATACCCGTGGTACCCGTGTGGTGGGTAGTCCGGAGCGCCCCTACCGGCTCATCACCTCTACCGCAGCCTTCGAGACCAGTCCGGCCCTGTCGCCCGACGGTTCGCTGGTGGTGTTCGCCAAGGAGGAGGAGGGGCTTTCCAGTCTGTGGATACAGAGCACGGGCAATACCGCCGCCGCGCCGCTTGTCGCGCCACCTGCGCAGGCTTCCGACCGCTTTCCGGCATGGTCGCCGGATGGGCGCGAGATCGCATTCGCGCGATTCCATCCGGGGGACATGTGCGAGGTGTTGCTGGTGTCGGCGACAGGGGGCAGTGCGCGGCGGGTGGCGCGTTGTGATGGCACCGAGATGCTCAGCTTCGACTGGTCGCCCGACGGGCGCAGCCTGCTCTTCGGCTCGATGACAGGCAGCCAGGCCAGCCGGGGTATCCGGGTACTGGATCTGGTATCCGGCCGTTGGTCGTCGTTGCGCTATGAAACGGGCAATGACGATTTCGACTACGCGCCGCGTTACTCGCCCGATGGCAAGCGGATCGGTTTCGTGCGCAATCCGCAGGTGGGGGATCTGTGGGTGATGGATGCCGATGGTCGCAACGCCAGGCGTGTGACCGAGGATGCGGCGGAAATACGCGGCTGGAGCTGGCTCGGTGCGACCGAGTTGGTGTTCGGCCGACGTGTGGACAGCGAGTCCCGTCTGTATCGCCTGGATGTGACAACCGGCCTGCTGCGTGATCTGGGCGTGGATGACGCCGACAGCCCGTCGGTGTCGCGGCAGGGACGCAGCCTGGCGTTCAAGCGGGACCACCCCAGGTACGCGCTGTTCCGGTTTCCATTGGGAGAGCAAGGCGGCAAGCCGCAGCGGTTGTTCGCATCTTCGGGGCGGGACGGTCAGCCGATGGTGTCGCCAGACGGCAAACGCCTTGCATTCACCTCCAACCGCTCGGGCACGTTCGCGCTGTGGTGGGGAAGGCTGGATGATCCCGATTCGTTGCAGGTGATCGAAGGTTTCCGTCCGGAAGCGCGGCAGCCGATGGACTGGTCCGCCGATGGCCACAGCCTGCTGGTTGCCGGGCGTGACGGCGAGGGCATGCCCGGCATCTATGAGGTGACGCCCGAAGAGGGGCACTGGAAGAAATTGCCGGTGCCGGTGCATGAGCCGTTGCAGGCGATCTATGGATCACAACCGGGCAGCGTGCTGGTGCTCGAGCGCGACAACGATGACCGGATGCGGTTGACCCTGTTCGACCGCCGGCAGCAGCCATGGCGGCGCCTTGCCTCGATGGAGGGGGTGTCCCAGGTACGGCTGGACAGGGCAGGAGATCGTGTTCTGTTCACGCGGCTGGCGCACGCCGGCTTGTGGCAGGTGGGCCCGACGTTGGCCCAGAGCAGTATCAGGCTGCTCAGCACGGAGGCGCCTACGCGCTGGCGTTATCGCACGTGGGCGGTGACGGGCACCGGCAAGGTGCACTATCTGCATATCGCTCCGGACTGTGCCAGTCAGCTCACCGCCATTGAGCAGCCGGATCGCAGCCTGTGTCTGGACGCGCGACGCTACGGATCGCGCAACGGTTTGAGCATGGCACCCGATGGCAGCGCTGTTTATGTCGCTTTGGCCATCGCCGACGGCACCGATATCGGTCTGATGCCGGTAGCGGAGCGTGTGCCGTGGCCTTCGCTTGGTGCGGCCAAGTGGTTGCCCTGGTTGAAAAAACCGCTTTCGTGATTCTTTCGCAAGTGGCATCTGGAAATTTTCGGAGCAAACTCGCCGGAACTTCCTGACCTGGGGCGCCAGAGTTGGCAAAACCATCGGCCATTGACGGCAAATGATGGTGTGTCACATGCGGCAGGTATCCTGGTCGATCGCGGCCAGTCGGTGTCATTCGAGAAGCAGGCTGAAGAGGGCGAGCGACCCAATTGTGTGGGAGTTGCCCGGCTGGGCAGTCTGCAGACCTCCGGAACGGTGTTCACGGTGTGGTTGCAGTTGCGTGGCAGCGCCTGGGTGGAGTCCAAGGAAGGCAAGTTCCGCCTGCGCCAGCGCGAGTGGATCGCGTTCGAGAAGGAGTCGCGGCCGTTGATCCAGGCCGGGCGCGACGGGATGTGTATCGGCGTGAGCTCGACAGTGACGCGCTGCGCATGCTCGGAACGCTGGCCGACAGCAGCGTCTATACCGGCCGTGGCCGCATGACCCAGGCCGAGGCCCGGCTGGCACTGCGCCTGTGGCGCGAAGCGCAAGGGCCGGGTACCAGCATCCATCACCTGCGGCCGTTGCTGCTGCATATCGCCTCGCTGCAGCGGGAGATGTCCGGCGGCGTGCAGCGGTGCCCGGGACGGTCACGCATGCGCAAGCGGCAGGTGTTCGGGCGGATGCAGCGGGCGCGCATGTACCTGGAAGGCAACAGCCACCGGGTGGTGCGTATCGGTGAACTGGCCGAGCTGACCAACTTCTCCAGCTGGTACCTGTCCAAGACGTTCCAGAGCCTGTACGAGGAAAGTCCGCAGTCGTTGTCTGCACGCCTGCGTCTTGAACGTGCGGCCATGTTGCTGCGCGATACCGACATGATGATCGGTGAAGTGGCCGCTGCCAGTGGCTTTGACAATTGCTGCAGCTTTGCGCGGGCATTCCGCTCCAAGTACGGCACCTCGGCCACCCGCTATCGCGAGGCGATGGAAATGTTGCCGCCAGAATCGGCAAAGTTTCCGATTGGGTTGCGCAAATAAAACGATGCGACTCGAACGTAACGTTCAGGGGTGTTTAACGCACCACTAACGTAATCGGAGAGATTGATGAATTTTCGTACTCCCGCTGTGCGGTTGGGCTTGCTCCCGGCCGGCATTGCCATTGCGCTGACCCCGGCTTTTGCCTCGGCGCAGGACGCCGCTGCTGGCGCCACCACGCTGGACCGCCTGGAAGTCACCGGCTCGCGCATCCGCGGTGCCAACATGGAGACCCAGCAGCCGATCCTGACGCTGAGCCGTGAAAACCTGGAAAAGCAGGGCTTCACTTCGGTTGCCGATGTGCTGCAGAACATGACCTCGGCCGGCTCCCCGGCCATCTCGCGTTCGGAATCGCTGGCTTCGGGCGAGAATGTGGGTGGCTATTACATCGACATCCGCAATCTGGGCGCCAACCGCACCCTGGTACTGATGAACGGCAAGCGCCTGGGCGCCACCTCCGGCGGCTACCAGGATCTGAGCCAGATCCCGATGTCGGCCATCGAGCGCATTGAAGTCCTGAAGGACGGTGCCTCGGCCATCTACGGTTCGGACGCCATCGCCGGCGTGGTCAACGTGATCACCCGCAAGAACTTCGACGGCGCCGAAGCCAACGTCCATATCGGCCAGTACGGCGAAGGCGACGGTGACCTGGAGCAGTACTCCTTCACCATGGGCGCCACCGGCGAGCGTGGCAGCCTGACCCTGTCGGCCGAGTACAGCAAGCAGGATCCGGTGATGGCCAAGGATCGCTGGTACTCGCGTGATGGCAGCCTGGGTCCGAACTCGACCTCGGCTGACTGGAGTGCGCTGACCAACAAGGGCAGCTGGTTGGGCCCGTGCGGCCCGGGCGGCGCCGATGCATGGTGCACCCTGAACGAAGGCGGCAATCCGAACAACGTTGCGGACTACCATCCGATCACCCAGGATGAGTACACCAACGCCAATACCGAGATGAGCCTGCAGACCGGTATCGAGCGCAAGTCGGTCTACGTCAACGGCACCTACGACTTCACCGACAACATCTCGTTCAACGCGGACATCCTGTACAACGAGCGCAATACCGACCAGCAGATCGCCGGTTATCCGTACCAGTCGGCATCCAAGGCCATCAATACCCCGATGTCCGCCGACTCGGTGTTCAACCCGATCGGCGAGCAGATCGACTTCCGTCGTCGTCTTTCGGAAGTGCCGCGCACCACCGACAGCCAGCTCAAGACCCTGCGCTTCGCGCCGTCGGTCAGCGGCTTCTTCGATTTTGCCGGCAAGTCGTTTGACTGGAATGTCGGCGCGCTGTTCAACCGCAACGAGTCGGTCAAGAGCAACCACGGCGACATGAGCCTGATCGCTGCACGTCAGGCGCTGGGCCCGTCGTTCATCGACGCCAATGGCGTTGCCCGTTGTGGCACCGCCGCCAAGCCGATCGACGGCTGCCTGGCCTGGAATCCGCTGCTGCCGATCGGCGTGGCTGGCCCGGGCTCGCTGGCGGACAAGGATCTGCAGGAATTCCTGTTCCCGACCTTCACCACCACCGGTGTCTCCAAGACCACCGCGTTCACCGCTGACCTGGCCGGTTCGATCATGACCCTGCCGGCCGGCGACCTGGCTTCGCCGTCGGTATCGAACACCGCGAAGAAGACGCACGCTACGTGCCGGATGCGTTCATGCAGTCGGGCCAGTACACCGGTCTGGCGCAGAGCACCACCAACGGCAAGTACGACCTGGACGAGGTCTACCTCGAGCTGAACATCCCGGTGCTGGCCGACATGGCCTTCGCCAAGGAACTGACCGTCAACGTTGCCGGCCGTTACTCGGATTACAGCAACTTCGGCGACACCGTGAACGGCAAGTTCGGCGTCACCTGGCGTCCGCTGGATGAACTGCTGGTCCGCGGCACCTACGCCGAGGGCTTCCGCGCGCCGTCGATCGACAACATGTACGGTGGTGTCGGTGCGAGCTTCGAGCGTTACACCGATCCGTGCTCGGTCGGCGTGGCTGGCAGTGTTGCCGGCAATGCCGCCTGCACCGCGGCTGGTGTGGCCCCGGACTACGTACAGCTGGGTCAGGGTTACGTGCCCTGCACCTCCTGGCCGTGCGCTACCCCGGACCAGTTCATTTCCGGTTCCAACCCGAACCTGAAGCCGGAAACCTCCACCAGCAAGACCGTGGGTCTGGTGTGGAGCCCGCGCTGGGTGCAGGGTCTGGACATCTCGCTTGACTGGTACAACTACCAGATCAAGGACATGATCATCTCCGACAGCGTCAACCGCATCCTGCGTGACTGCTATGTGCTGGGTAACGCCAGCCGTTGCGACGGTATCGTGCGCGCCGCCGATGGCCATATCAGCGACATGTTCTACGGCCTGGCCAACCTGGGTCAGATGGAAACCGAAGGCTACGACCTGGGTGTGAAGTACCGTCTGCCGGAACTGGCCATCGGCCAGATCTCGCTGGATTGGCAGACCACCTACACCGCCAAGTACGACGAAGTCGGCCAGAACAAGGATGGTGACAAGATCATCATCGGCAACGTCGGTTCGCCGGGTATCTTCCGCGTGCGCTCGAACCTGGGCGTGAACTGGGAGTACGGCGACTTCGGTGTGAACTACACCGCGCGTTACTTCTCGGGCATGAAGGAAGGCTGCATCACCACCGACGCTGGCTGGTGTGATCTGGCTGACCGTTATGCCAATGGCGAATGGGAGCCGCTGCGTACCACCGGTTCGAACACCTTCCACGACCTGCAGGTCAGCTACAAGGCGCCGTGGAATGCCACCGTTGCCATCGGTGCGAACAACCTGTTCAACCACCGTGGCGCGCTGCAGTACTCGGCGCCGAACAGCGCCTTCGCGTACTACGGCGGCTTCGACATCGGTCGCTTCCTGTACCTGAAGTACACCCAGAAGTTCTGATCCATCGGATTTCTGTGACGCAAGACCAAGGGGTGGGCCGCAAGGCCCACCCCTTTTCTATGGACCTGTCCCGGATGCAACAGCGCCTGCGTGCCACCTCCCGACCGGACTTGAACGGCTATCCCGGTGGCTGGAGGGGGCGCAGGCACATACAAAAAAGGCCGCCCAGGGGCGGCCGTTTCGCTGTGCTGCCGGACGGGGAGTCAGGCCTCGACGCTGAGTCCGGCCAGATCGGCCGCCAGCTCGCGCCAGCCTTCCAGCTTGGAAATCACGCCGGTGCGGGTCAGGTACTGCTCGTCGACCGCCGTGCCGCCGGCCAGTGCGGTGGCCACATGCACCGCACCGCTCACCCAGAAACTGCGCACGGTCGAGCGCTGGGGTTGAAGGTGGAAGGCGACGGCTTCGATGATCGGCATCGGCAGGCCCCACAGACCAAGCAGATAGGCGCCGGCTTCGGCATGGCCCGGGCGGTCGTCGCCGTCGGCCGGAGCCTCGCTGCGCTCGTTGCGTACACCGGGCAGCAGCAGGCCGAT
>NZ_BAZI01000100.1 GCF_001310775.1 Stenotrophomonas pictorum JCM 9942 | reverse complement strand
CAGAAACGATGGCCTGCCGGCGTCGCCCGGCGCGCGGGGCCGGAAACGCAAAGCCCCTCTCCAGGCCGGAGAGGGGCTCGGTCAAACCCTCACGCGTCCCGGTACGGGTTACTTGCGCTGGTCGGCGCTGGCATCACGGGTGGCGCGGAAGGCTTCTTCCGGGCTCCAGTTCGGCCACTGGCGCGAATTGGCCAGCTGCTCGCCCAGCGTGTAGACCACCTCCAGATCACGCGCGGCACCGGCGAAGGTCCAGTCCGCCTGCCATTCATCGCCCTGCTGGTGGTAGCGCTTGGCGGTGTAGTCATCCGAAGCCGCCTTGCCGGCCGCCACGCCCCCGTCGATCCAGTCCTGCCCGGCCGAGTACGACAGCGCCGGCACGCCGCGCTTGGCGAACGGGAAGTGGTCGGAGCGGAAGAACAGCCCGGCTTCGGGCTTGGTATCCGGGGTGTAGCGGATGTCCCAGGCCTTGGCCACGTCCTTGAGCTGGTCCAGCAGGTCCATCTTCGCCGAGCCGTAGATGCCGAAATCGCGCGACGGGCTGTACGGCGACATGCCGTCCATGTTGATCACCGCCACGGTCTTGGCCAGCGGGTACAGCGGGTGGCTGGCGTAGTACTCCGAGCCGAGCAGGCCCTTCTCCTCGGCGGTCACCGCCAGGAACAGCAGCGAGCGCTGCGGCCTGGGCTGGGTCGCAAAACCGCGCGCCAGCTCGACCAGCGCGGCGGTACCGGAGGCGTTGTCCATCGCGCCGTTGAAGATGCGATCACCGCGCGCATCGGGCTCACCCACGCCGATGTGGTCCCAGTGCGCGCTGTAGATGATGGTCTCGTCCGGGTGCGTGCTGCCCTCCAGGCGCGCGGCGACGTTGTGCGAGGTGATGACCTCGTTCTTCACCGCGTAGTGGGCCGAGAAGGTCTCGCCCTTCAGCTCCACCGGCTGGAAGTCGCGCGACTGCGCCTGCTTCTTCAGCGCTTCGAAATCCAGGCCGGCGCGCTTGAACATCGCCACCGCCAGGTCGCGCTGGATCCAGCCTTCCAGCGCCGGATGCGCAGCGGCCGGGTCGTCACGGACCACGTCGAACATGGTGTTGGTGTTGGAACCGGCCACCGTCGCCCAGCCGTAGGAGGCCGGTGCGGTTTCGTGGACGATCAGCACGCCGGCCGCGCCCTGGCGCGCGCCTTCCTCGTACTTGTAGGTCCAGCGGCCGTAATAGGTCATGCCCTTGCCGTCGAAATCACCGGCGCCGGTCTCGAAGTCCGGATCGTTGATCAGCACCACCGCGATCTTGCCCTTCAGGTCCACGCCCTTGAAGTCGTCCCAGTTGCGCTCCGGCGCCTTCACCCCATAGCCCAGGAACACCAGCGGCGCGTTCCGGATATCCACCTGCGACTGGCCGTTCATCGCCGCGCGCACGGCGATCTCCTGCCCCTGGCTCAGCGCCTGCGGGGCGCCCTGGCTGGTGAGCGTGAGCTGCGGCTTGCCGACGATGTCGCCCTTGAGCAGCGGCACGGCCTGGGTCCACAGCCGTTTCCCATCCTTCAGGTCACCGCCCGGCTGCATGCCGGCCGCGGCAAACTGTTTGCTCAGAAAGGCAATGGTCTTTTCCTCGCCGGCGGTAGCCGGGGAACGGCCCTCATAGGCGTCGGAGGAAAGCTCCTTGACGTCGGCCGAGATGCGGGCGCCGTCGAACTTCGGCGGGGCGGCCATCAGGGCCGTGGACACGGACATCGCCAACAGGCTGATCACGACTCGTTTCACGCGGGTACTCCAGTAGTCAGACAACTGACCGGGAGTGTAGCCAGCCCCCGCCCGGCACGGGCAGTGCCGGAGTGCATGGCGGCCGGCCTGGCTGCCACGCCGGAGGCGGGGCCTGGTTACGGGCCCGGCTGGCCGTCCATGTGGACGATTTCCCACAGGTGGCCATCCAGGTTCTGGAAGCCACGCTGGTACATGAAGCCGTAGTCGCGCGCCGGCATCGGCTCGCGGCCGCCGGCGGCCACGGCCTTGTCCACCAGTGCATCCACCGCCGCGCGACTGGCCGCCGACAGGCAGGTGATCACCTCGGTGTGCTGCCGCGCATCGCACAGCGGCTTGGGCGTGAAGGTCTGGAAGAACGGCTCCACCAGCAGCATCACGAAGATGCTGTCGCCGACCACCATGCAGGCGGCATTGTCATCGGTGAACTGCGGATTGAACCGGTAGCCCAGCGCACTGAAGAACGCCTTGGACGCCGGCAGATCCCGTACCGGCAGGTTGACGAAGATTTTCTGGGACGCGGCCGTCATCACGGGCCTGCCTCTGTCGGCTTCGTGCAGTCGACCATCCACCGCTGGCCGTAACGGTCCACCAGCATGCCCCAGCGCTGCGCCCGGAAGGTTTCGGCCAGCGCCCTGTGTACCTGTCCGCCTGCGACCAGCGTGGTGAACACCCGCTCGGCCTCCCCGATGCTGTCCACATCGGCGTTGCTCGTCGTCACACCCCGGCCGTTGGCCGCCGGGCCGTCGGCGGCCATCAGGATCGCACCACCGGCCTCGACCTGGCCGTGCGCCACCTGCTCCGGGGTGGGAGTGACGCCGTCACAGCCTTCGGCATCCATCCCGCCATCGTCTGGCACATCGCCATACTTCATCTCCGACACCACCCGGCCGCCCAGTGCGTTGGCGTAGAACGCCATCGCCTCACCGGTGTTGCCGTTGAAACCCAGGTAGGGAATCAGCCTCATCGTATTGGTCCGTTCGCGATGGAGCTGCCCTGGCAGCCTGCGGTGAAAACACACCGACAGACCTTGCACCCTGGCCGGCATGCCCGAGGTGAAGGCCCCAGGAGTCAATCCGCATCCCGGGACCAGCCGCCACCAACCGGCTTAACGGCTGGATGAGCATCCGCTGATCACAACCCGATCAGCCGCGTCCGGCCCGTGTGCGGAGCAAGCGACGACGCGCTGCCGGGTTGGCACCGGAGTAACGCCCCGAGAACGGCATCCGGATCGCGCTCCAAACGCCACGGCGGGGTCCTCCCCGACAGTCCCGGCAGACCGGCCGGGGAGGACCGCACCGGACCGAATTTCCGCGCATCCCGTGCCGGTTGCGCTTTCTCAACCGTAATGAAAATCACAGAATCGAAGGGATCTTCCGATAAAAAAATCATGTAACAACATGAAAAATTTGAAAAAAAAAATCCCACCCCAAAAAAAAATACTCGGAAGTGGTTAAATTTTCGGCTCAACAGGAATAGGTTTTGTTCACTTGCCATTTAGGTTCGACTGGGCCCGGCAAGTACCAACACTATTTTCTGGAGAGAGAGAAGATGGTCAAACGCAAGACGATCCAGCGCGCCGCGCTGAGTGCTGCATTGAGCCTGTGCCTTGCCGGGGGAGCCTACGCACAGAGCACCACCGGCAACATCTACGGCACGATTCCCGCCGCCTCCGCGGGAGACACCACGGTCCAGGTCACCAACGACAGCGGCTTCAGCCGTACGGTGACGGTCGACGCCAACGGCCGCTACAACATCAGCGCCCTGCCGGTGGGCAACTACAAAATCACCGCCCAGCGCAATGGCCAGGTCATCGGTACGCGCGAGGTGAAGGTGATCGTCGGCGCCGGTACCAATGCCTCCTTCGCCAGCGGCGGTGATGCCTCCACCCTGGAGACCGTCAACGTCACGGCGACCGCGGCGGCTGCCATCGACCTCACGGCCGTCGACACGCGTACCGTGTTCACCGCCGAACAACTAGAGCGCCTGCCGATCAACCGTTCGGCCGAAGCGATCGCCTTGCTCGCTCCCGGCGCGGTGGCCGGTGCCGGCGGCTATTCGGCACTGGCCGGACTGGTGTCCTTCGGTGGCGCGGGCGTTTCGGAAAACGCCTATTACATCAATGGCTTCTTCACCGGCGAACCGCTTTCCAATCTCGGTGGCTCGGGCCTGCCGTTCCTCGCCATCGCCCAGCAGGAGACCTATACCGGCGGTTACAGCGCCAAATACGGCCGCTCCGACGGTGGCGTGATCAACCAGATCGGCCAGCGCGGCACCAACACCTGGGAGTTCGGCGGCGAAATCACGTGGGCGCCAAAGGATCTGCGCGATGACCGCAAGGACCTGTACCTGCCCAACCTCGACCTTCCCGACGGCTATGAGTACGAAGATCCGGATGCCGCCGGCTCGCTGTACAGCCGTGGCAAGGGCGGCGACTCCAGCCGGACCACCTACGCGGCGTATGTGGGCGGACCGATCGTGCAGGACCGGCTGTTCTTCTTCGCCGCCGCCGAACTGGAAAAGCGCGATACCGTCATCAATCCCAATTCGCTGGCAACGCCGCGTACCGAGCACGGCAAGGACGACGACCACAACCTGTATGCCAAGCTGGACTGGAGCATCAGCGACAACCACATGCTGGCTGCCACCTGGCTCAAGAGCAAGGACGACTACAGCGGCAGCTACTACGCCTATGACATGGACACCGGCGTCGAAGGCGAAAAGCTGGGAGTGGTGCCGACGCCGGTCATCAAGAAGAACGACTACCGCATCCTGAACTACACCGGTTACCTGCGCGACGACCTTACCCTGAGCGCCACCTACGGCAGCAACGAGTACACCAACCAGCAGATCAACCCGGGCATCCTGCCAGGTATTCCCTACGTGGTCGGTGCCACCAACCAGGACCCGGCCATCACCGGCGGCACGCCCATTCCCAACCGCCAGGGCGGTTACCAGAGCCGCGATGGCAGGAACAAGACACGGGGCCTGCGCGCGGACCTGGAATGGGTGGTCGGCGACCACACCCTCAGCGTGGGTCTGGACAACATCAAGTTCGAAGCCACCAATGAAGGTACCGCGCAGGTGGCCGACTACTGGCAGTACGCCCGTACCAGCAATCCGGCCGGCAATATCTCCTCGGCCCTGGGCGTGGGTGCGCCCGGCGGCAACGGCTACTACGTGCGCCAGCTGAAGTATTTCAACAACACCGACATGTCGCTGGACCAGAAGGCCTGGTATCTGGAGGACCGCTGGCAGGTCACCGACAACCTGCTGCTGTCGCTGGGCCTGCGCAATGACGAGTTCACCAACAAGAACGACGCCGGCGCGGTGTACATGGATGCGAAGAACCAGTGGGCGCCGCGTCTGGGCGCCAGCTGGGACGTGTTCGGTGACGCCACGCTGAAGGTGTTCGGCAACGCCGGCCGCTACTTCCTGGCGATGCCCAACAACGTGGCCATCCGTGGCGCCTCGGCTTCGACCTTCACCTATGAGTACTTCACCTACACCGGCATCAACGCCGATGGTCTGCCCACCGGCCTGACCGCGGTACCGGGCGTGAACGGTGCGCCGCCACCGGGACCGGTTTCCTCCAACGGCGAGTATGGCGATCCGGTGGATGTGCTGGCCTTCGCGCCGAAGGACCTGAAGAACATGTACCAGGACGAGTACATCCTGGGCTTCGAGAAGCAGATCAGCGAGCGCTGGGTCGCCGGCGCCAAGTTCACCTACCGTGACCTGAAGTCCTCCATCGACGACGTCTGTGACCCGTACACGATGCTCGACCATATCGGTGCGGTGGACTACAACGCGCAGGGTTCGGGCTACAACGCCGAGCTGGCCGACGGGCGCAACGTGTTCGTGAACTACTGCTACATGTTCAACCCCGGTGGCAGCAACACCTTCAGCCTGGCCTACCTGGATGGCGCCGGGAATCCGACCGGTGAACGCACCGACGTGGTCATGAGCAGCAAGGACTGGGGCTTCAGCGAAGGCGTCAAACGCACCTACAAGGCGATCGACGTGTTCATCGAGCATCCGTTCGATGGCACCTGGGAAGGCCGTGCGACCTATACCTACTCCAAGAGCGAGGGCAACAACGAAGGCCAGGTGAAGTCGGAGTTCGGCCAGACCAACATCTCCAAGACCCAGGATTGGGACGCCTGGCAGATCATGCAGTTCGCCAACGGCTATCTCGCCAACGACCGGCGCCACTCGATGAAGCTGTACGGCAGCTACGCCTTCACCCCGGAATGGTCGGTGGCGGCCAACCTGCGGGTGCAGTCGGGTACGCCGATCAGCTGCCTGGGCTTCTACAACCCCGACGGCACAATCGACGAGAATTCCACCGAGGCCGACCCGATCGGCTATGGCCCGAGCTATCACACCTGCTTCGGCCAGATCGCCAAGCCCGGCTCCAAGCGCACGCCGTGGACCAAGGGCCTGGATATGAGCGTGACCTACCGTCCCGCGTTCCTGGATGAGCGGCTGGCGCTGAGCCTGCAGGTGTTCAACGTGCTCAACGACCAGAAGCCGATCCAGGTCGATGTCACCTCGGAAACCGACGTGGGCTACACCGTCTCCAACACCTACCTGTTGCCGATCGCCCGCCAGGCCCCGCGTTACATGATGCTCTCGGCGTCCTACCGCTTCTGATCAGGCAAGCAGCACGGACAAGTGAACACAGCGGCACCTTCGACCCCGGCGCACTGCCGGGGTCTTTTTTTGCCCGCAGGTCGATCCAGAACGCGGACACCGCCGTGCCTGTGGGCGGGCTCATGAATCTGTGAGCCGCAGCGGCAGCTCGCGTCCCTCCCGCGCCTGGTTGCCGCTGTAGTCGCTGGCGCTGATGCGGATGATGTAGTCACCGGCCGGCAGCTCGGCGGGCTGCCACAGGCCGCTGGCCAGTTCGCCATCGCGCACGGTGTTGGTCAGCACGTAGCGGAAACGGGTGCTGGCGCTGCCGTGCACGGTGATGCCGCTGTCGGCGGCGTAGGCCACCTTGACCGCCTCGCGCTGCGGCGGCATGCGGTTGAATTCGATGTTCATCCGCGGCTGTTCGTAGCCCGGCAACGGCCGGCCGGCGGCATCCAGGATCTGATAGCCCAATGCATACAGGCCGAGGCGGCGGCGCGGCAGGTTGTGGTCGACCTGGTCCCAGGCCTCCACCACCAGCTGCAGGCCGCCCCCCTCACGGGCGACCCGCAGCCGCCCATCCACCATGTCGCGCAGACGCCGGTCGTTGGCGTCGAGAGGGCGATGTCATCGATCCTCGGTGCGACCCGGTCGGCGTAGTTGGCAAAGCCCAGCCGCACCGCGTTGCGCTCGTAGCCCGAGGGCCCCACCGCCAGATGCACGTGGGCCTGGCTGTTGATGCTGCCCAGCGCGTCGCCAGGCTGGAAACGGGTACCGCGGCGCACCCGCACGCGCTCCAGGCGGCCGTTGTCGTCGTGACCAGCTGGAAGCGGGCGGCATCGAGCGGGCGGTTAGCGGCGTCGCGGCCGACCTTCATATGGAGGTAGTCCAGCGTGTCCAGCGAGAAGCCTTCGGCCTGCCCGCCCAGCGTCCAGGTCGCCGCCGGGCTGCTGACCTTGCCGGCGGCGATGGCCAGCACGGTCTGGCCGACATCGCCGCGCACGTCGAAACCACTGTGCAGATGGTGACGGCTCTCGCCGCTGAAATTTCCGCGCACCTCGCCGAGCGTGCCGGTCACCTCGTGCCAGCCGGTCTGCGGCGCCAGCGGCCAGCGGCCCTGGTTGGCCGGCAGCGGATTGTCCGGCGACGGTCCCAGCAGCGGTACCTGCGGCGCTGTACCCGCTAGTTGCCGCTGCAGGTGATGCAGGCGGTAGCATCGGCATCGGCCAGCAGCAGGCTGCCATCGGGTGCCAGCGCCAGCCCGGCCGGGCGCGCAAAGCGGTGCGTCTCATTGCCGGCCACGGCGACCACATGACCGTGCGGCGAGACCTGCACCACCCGTCCACTCGACCGCTCGCCGACATAGGCCACCCCGTCATGGGTGACAGCCAGGGTCATCGGCCCCCACAGCACACGCTCGCCATCACCGCCGCCCACGCGCGTTGTGACCTTCCCGTCCGGGGTGACGCTGCGCAGCGCGTTGTTCTGCAGATCGGCGACCCACAGGCTGCCATCGGGCGCCAGCGCCAGGTCGGTCGGGGTGTCGAAACGCGCCTGCGCGCCGGCGCCATCCACCCAGCCGGGCCGGTCACCACCGGCCAGCGTGCTGACCTGGCCGTCAGGGCCGATGACACGGATGCGGTCGTTCCAGGTATCGGCGACATAGACGCGGTCGTCGGCGCCCACCGCCACACCCATCGGCCCGTTGAACCGCGCCTGCCGGCCCGTGCCATCGGCAAAGCCGGGCGTGCCGTTGCCGGCCAGCGTGCTGACCTCTCCGTGCGGGGTGACCTTGCGGATGGCGTGGTTGCCGGTGTCGGCCACGTACAGATTGCCGTGCCGATCCAGCGCGATACCCGAAGGCGTGTGGAACGCGGCCGCCGCGCCCCGGCCATCGGCGAAGCTTCGCCACTGCCGGCCAGCAGCCGGAAGCGGCCATCCAGCCAGCGGTAGAGGATGCGGTTGTTGTCGCCGGCATCGGCCACGAACACCACTCCGCCGCCGATCGCCACGCCCCAGGGATCACTGAAACGGGTCTGCGCCGCGCTGCCGGTGTTCTCCCCGGCCAGACCGTCACCGCCCAGCAGATCGATCCGCGCCTGCCAGCCCAGCGGGGTCG
>NZ_BAZI01000099.1 GCF_001310775.1 Stenotrophomonas pictorum JCM 9942 | reverse complement strand
GCAACTGGCCCAGCAGCGCGGCCAGTCCGGCCTCATCCACAACCAGGCCGTCGCCGGCATTGGCCAGCGCCCGCGCCGCCACCGGATTGGGGGCCAGGGCGATGCGATGGCGGAAACCCAGCGCGTCCAGCTCACGTCGCAAGCGCGCCTCGAATTGTGGCCACGGACCAAACAGACCCAGGCTGTGCTCGACCTCGATGATCAATGCCTGCGCGTATTGCAGACTTACCTGCGAACTGAAACGGTAGGCCCATGCCGCCAGAAATTCCTGCCAATGCGTCTGCATCTGCGGTGCATGGGGCTGCACCTGGAAACCGGCAACCAATGCCTGTGCGGTCACCAGCGACTGACCCGCCTTCAATCCCAGCGCTGCGGCGGCCGGGCTCACCGAATGCAGCACCCGCCGCTGGGCCGGACCACTGACCAGCACGCGCGGCAGCGCCGGTTCGGCGCAACCACGCAGCACGCCGTCCATGGCCAGATGTGGCAGCAGAATGCAGGCCCAGCGCATGGTGCCTCACTGCATCCGTGCAAACGGCAGCGGCCGGGACGGAGGCATCCCCCCCCGGCACTTGAGCACCCGCAGCTGCGCCGCTGCGCATCGATGGCGATACGCAACGCCGCGGGCGACGGATTGCACACCGCCTGCAACGGCCGGCACGCAAACCCCAGTGTCCGCCCGGATTCGGCCGCCACCTGCAAGCGCCGCAGCGCCTTGTCTTCGGTCAACTGGGGCCAGCACAGCACCGCTCCACAACTACCCGAACGCAGACACTGCTCACTGGCCCACAATGCGTCGCGCAACCCGTCGGCCTGCACCACCTGCACCTGGCGAAGATCCACTCCCGCCGCCTGCCAGGCCGGCGCATAGGGAATATGCGGCGGCGCCACCAGCACCACCCGTTCTCCGGCACGGGTCAACCGCGTCAGCGTGGGCCACAGCAGGCGCAACTCCCCCACCCCCTCGGCAGGCAGCAGGATTTCGCTCAGTGCCGCCTCCGGCCAGCCACCGCTCGGCAAGACTTCGTCCAACAGCGGATGCCCGGTAGGTTGCCGGCTGGCCGGCAGCGCAGCCGGCCGTCCACGCCAGACACGGCGTTCCTGCAACAGGCTGTCGAGGGCAACGACCGCGCCCATCAGCCGCGTCGCACCAGCCCACAGAACACGCCCTCGATGGCGAACTCCTGATCCGGCTGTATCTCTATCGGCGCATAGGCCGGATTCCGTGGCAGCAGGCGCACGTGGGCGCCGCCGCGCGACAGACGCTTGATGGTCAACTCGCCCTCCAGCCGTGCCACCACCGTCTGTCCGTCGTACGCGTCATCCGCGCGACGTACGGCGACCAGGTCGCCATCCAGGATGCCGTCTTCGATCATCGAATCGCCCTGCACGCGCAGCAGATAATCCGGCCGGGCCGCAAACAGCCGCGCATCCAGCTCCAACGTATCCACCAGTCCGGCATCGGCACCGATAGGGAGGCCGGCCGCCACCCGCCCCAGGATGGGAACCTGCAACCGGTCGGCGCGAGCGCGGAAATCAGCCGGCCGGATACCGCGGGCCTGTCTAGCGGTGACATCGATCAATCCGGCTTCGGAGAGCGCCAAAACATGCTTGCGGGCCGCCCCGCGCGAGGCCAGACCGCAGGCCTGCGCGATTTCGGCCAGCGTCGGTGGCTGTCCTTGCCCGTCGACACGGTCATGGATGAAGGCGAGGATCGCGGCACGGCGGGGACTAAGGTCACTCATGGAGTACATTTGTACTCCATCACAAGGGAACCTGCCAGCGCTTGAAGGTCCAATTCAGGCGAAATCCAACATCGCCCCACAGCCTGCTATCGTTCGCGAACCATGGAACCCGCCAGCGGTCCTTCCCCCTCTTCTCCCAACCTGCCGCACGAGTTGCGCAGGGTGCCATTGCGCACCATTGCCCCGACCACCAGCCTGCTGCTGCTGTTCTTCAGTGTCTGGCTGGCGCTCAACCGCCAATGGGGATGGGCACTGTGCAGCGCAGCCGTCGCGACCCCTGCGGTCATCGCCTGCACTCTGATCTACAGGCGCGCTCCAAAGATGGGCGCGGCGGGTCTGTTGCTGTGCATCGCGCATATCACCGGCTGCCTGCTCGCCGCAGGGCTGCTCGGCAGGAGCGCGCTGCCCTGGTCGTACCTGGCCTTGATGGCCAATTTCTTCCTCGTGCGTCAGAGCATTGCAACACCCGCCAACCTGCTGCTGGTCGCCGGCCTGATCGCCATGCCCCCGCTGCTGCGCGGCCCGCCTCCGGATCTGCAGGCGCTGGTGGTCATCATCCTGATCTTCGGCTTCGGCTATCGCTTTTCACGACGCCTCCAGGGCGATCACACCCGGCTGGAGCTTCTGGCCTCGCTGGACGCACTGACCGGCCTGCCCAATCGCCGCGCGCTGGAAAAAGCCCTGCAACAACAGATCAACGGTGCGCGCGAAAACCGCTTCCGGCAGGCCTTGGTGGTGCTGGATATCGACCATTTCAAAGAGGTCAATGACCGTCATGGCCATGCTGCAGGTGATGCGGCATTGTCCGATCTTGCCGCCATCCTGCACGCCGAGCTTCGCGACAACGACAAGGTATTCCGCTTCGGTGGCGAGGAGTTCGTGATACTGGCCGAAACCGGCTCGCGCGAAGCGCTGGCCGGCTTCAGCGAACGCATCCGCAATGCGGTCTTCCAGGCGCTGAACGGGCCTGACGGACGCATCACCATCTCGCTGGGCGCGGCAATGTATGGCGGCGAACAGCACTGGCAGGACTGGTTCTCGCGTGCCGATGCGGCGTTGTACCGGGCCAAGAGCGAAGGCCGCAACAGCTTTGCCATCGCCGACGATCTTCCCTAGCGCTGCTGTTCACGGGAAAAGGGCCGCTCGCGCGGCCCTTCACCTGGATCAACTACCGATGGATCACGAACGCAGCGGGATCACACGGATCTCGACGCGGCGGTTCTGCGCGCGACCGGCTTCGGTGCTGTTGTCGGCAATCGGATAGGCCTTGCCGGCGCCCAGCGTCTCGATGCGTTCACGCTGCACGCCCTGGGCGGTGAGATAGGCGGCCACGGCATCGGCGCGCTCCTTGGAGATGCGGTTGTTCACCGCATCGGTGCCGATGCTGTCGGTATGCCCAACCACCTCGATCATGGTCTGGTTGTATTCGCGCAGGGTGCTGGCCACGCCGTTGAGCGCCCCGTAGAACTGCGGTTTGAGCGAGGTCTTGTTGAAATCGAAGGTGATGCCATCGGGCAGGCTCAGGGTGATGTTGTCGCCTTGGCGCTGAACATCGATACCGGTGTTGGCGGTGCGCTCACGCAATGCGCGCTCCTGGCGGTCCTGGTAGTTGCCTACCGCGGCGCCTCCCAGTGCACCGATACCGGCGCCCACCATCGCGCGCTGACGGCGCTCGGTGGCGCTGTCACCGCTCAACAGGCCGGCGGCTACGCCGATGGCGGTACCGATCAGCGCGCCCTTGCCGGTACGGTTCTGCTGCTGCGAAGGGTTGCCGTACTGGTCGCTCTGCACGTACGAACCACCGGTGGCACAGGCCGAAAGGACGGCAGCGGCCACCAGACCAATGGAAAGATTGCGAACAACGGTAAGTGGGATCATCTGAGTCTCCTTCATGAGCCGGCCGGGCCAGCGGGGATTTGCCCGCGCAGCATAAACAGCACTGCGCAATCCGGACATGATGAAAATCGCCTACCCATGGCATCCATTCATAAAGCTGCCACGGGAACGAAAGCGGCTAACGGCAGAGGTGATAGGCCGCCAGCGCCGCCTCCCGGCCTTCTGCCAGATCCACCAGCGGCTGTGCCGGATACGACGGGGCCATTTCCGCCAGCAATCCGGGCGACAGCCACGGCGCAAAGCGCGCTTTCACCGGCAACTTCGCCAGCTCCGGCACCCAGCGCGTGATGTAGCGCGCCTGCGGGTCGAACTTCTGCGCCTGCGTGACCGGATTGAATACGCGGAAGTACGGCGCCGCATCGGCGCCGGTGCCGGCGATCCATTGCCAGCCCATGCTGTTGTTGGCCAGATCGGCATCCACCAGCGTGTCCCAGAACCAGCGCGCGCCTTGCAGCCAGTGGATGCGCAAGTGCTTGCACAGGAAGCTTCCCACCAGCATCCGCACCCGGTTGTGCATGTAGCCCGTTGCCCACAGCTCGCGCATGCCGGCATCGATGATGGGGATGCCGGTACGTCCTTGCCGCCAGGCTCCAGCAATGCTTGCTGCGGCGGCGCCCAGGCAAAGCCATCAAAACGCGGATTGAGGTTGGCATCCGAGGTCTGCGGGAAGTGATGCAGCAGATGCCAGGAAAATTCGCGCCAGCCCAGCTGGCGCAGGTAGCCGTCGATATCGGCATTGCGCCCGGCACTACGAATTCCCTGCAGCACATGGGCGATGCGCCACGGTGCAATCTCGCCAAAATGCAGGTGGGGCGAGATCAGGGAGGTACCGACACGGTCCGGCAGGTCGCGCTGTTCGCAGTAACCGTTGAGCGCACCGTCGGTGAACACCTCCAGCGTTTGCTGCGCACCGGCCTCGCCGGGCTGCCAGCGCTCCCAGAAACCGGCATCCCAAGCCAATCGCGGCGACAGGCCCAGTGCCTCCAGGGGCAATCCATCGATCCCATGCGCGGCCAGCATATCCGGCGCAGCGCAAAGCTCCGCCAGACGCCAGCGGCTCAGCGCATTGCGCCAGAACGGCGTGAATACCTTGTAGGGGCCGCCCTGCTGGGTCGTCAGCTCCCAGGGTTCGAACAGCAGATAGCCGTTGTGGCTTTCCACCTGCAGTCCCTGCTGGCGCAGATCGCGCTTGATCGCCGCATCACGCGGCTGGGTGACAGGCTCGTACTTGCGGTTCCAGTACACCGCCTGGGCGCCGGTTTCGGCGATCAACTGCTGCAATGCCCCGGCACTGGGGCCGCGGCGGATGACCAGATGCGAACCACGCGCACGCAGATCGGCATCCAGCGCGGCGAGTGAGCGATGCAGCCAGGCATCGGAAGCCGCGCCGGGCGCCCACGTCTCCTCCTCAGCCGGCGCATGCACGTACACCGGCACCGGGTCGTGCCCGGCAGCCAGCGCCGCCTGCAATGCCGGATTGTCCTGCAGGCGCAGATCACGCCTGAACCATACCAACGCAACGGACATCTTCAGTCAGAACCAGTCGATTTGAAGGCGCTCATGATAGGTCGTCGCGCCGTGAAAAGAGCGCCCGGGATGCTGTGCCATCATCTCCGGGACACCCCGGCCACGCGGCCCCGACGCCCTTACCGACCGCCGCCAGAGAGAGGAATACTCGATGGAAACGCAGCTCAATCCGGCCGCATCGGTCTACCGGATTCTGGTTTTCGATGAAGTGTACTCAGCGCGCGCGGCCGAGGAACAAGCCGAGAAGAGCAAGCTGTCCGCTTTTGGCACGCTGGCCCGGCTCAATCCGCTGAACAGGCCCAAGACCGAGACCGTGAACCTGTCCAAGTCGGAGTTGCGCTATGAGCCTTTCTGGTATGTGGCCGCGCGGCGCGAGATCGATTACCTGCACGAGGCGGTGTATCCGCTGCAGATCGCCAATCCCTACGCGCGCCAGCTGGAGATCGCCGGGCAGACCATCGAAGTGCTGGCCAACGGCAACAAGCCGCGGGTGGAGCTGGCCGTCAACGAACTGTGCCACCGCAAGATAGACACCCTGCTCTACCAGGACGGGCTGAAGCGGCCGATCCGCCAGGCCAAGCTGCAGGGCTACGTGGAACGCTATCGCGCGGTGGAGCAGCAGCAACTGGATCTACCCGGCGGGGTCACCCCGCAGATGCCCTTCGCCTCGGTGGTGCAGGTGATCAAGTCGCAGCTGGCCGCCGAAGCCATCGACGCCCATCGCATCGACAACGACCTGCTGGAATTCGTCAGCGCCAACCTGTACTTCCGCCCGGTGTTCGCCTTCGAATACCTGTGGACCGGCGCCGGCAAGATCGGCGTGATCGAAATCGACGGCCTGACCGGCGAGGTGGTGGAGGATGGCCAGTGGTTCCGCGACAAGCTGGACACGGTGATGTCGCGCGAGATGCTGTTCGAGCTGGGCGCGGAGATGGCGTCGACCGTGGTGCCCGGTGGCGGCTTCGCGGTGAAGGTGCTGGGCAAGTTGACCCAGGAGCGCAACGGGCGCCCCTGAGCAGAGGGCTTACTCGAACGAGCCGACCGAATCGTGCGAGAGGTTGTCGAACCGGGTGTATTCGCCGAAGAACTTCAGCTTGCACGAACCGGTAGGACCACCACGATGCTTGCCGATGATGATCTCGGCCAGGCCCTTGTCCGGCGAACTTTCCTTGTTGTAGTAGTCGTCTCGGTAAATGAAAACGATCATGTCCGCGTCCTGCTCGATAGCACCGGATTCGCGCAGATCGGCCATCACCGGGCGCTTGTCGGTACGCGTTTCCAGCGAGCGGTTGAGCTGCGACAGCGCGATCACCGGTACGTTCAGTTCCTTGGCAAGGCCCTTGAGCGAGCGCGAGATCTCGGAGATTTCCGTGGCGCGGTTCTCGCTGTTGCCCGGCACGCTCATCAGCTGCAGGTAGTCGATCACGATCAGGCCAAGGTCGTGCTCGCGTTTGAGGCGGCGGCACTTGGAACGCAGGATCTCCGGCGATACGCCCGGGGTGTCATCGATGAAGATCTTGGTTTCCTTGAGCATGCGGATCGCGCCGGTGACGCGGCTCCAGTCCTCGTCCTCGAGCTGGCCGGTGCGCAGGCGCTGGGCGTTGATGCGGCCGTTGGAGGAGATCAGGCGCATCGCCAGCTGCGAGGCGGACATTTCCATCGAGAACACCGCCACGCCCTTCTTCGACTTGATCGCGGCATACTCGGCGATGTTCAGCGCCAGCGTGGTCTTGCCCATGGCCGGGCGCGCGGCAAGGATGATCAGGTCGGTCGGCTGCAGGCCGGCGGTCATCGCATCGAAATCGGTATAGCCGGTCGGCAGGCCGGTAATGTTGCCGCCGTTCTCGAAGCGGTTGCGCAGCTCCTCGAACGCATCCTTCAGCGCACCGGGCATCGCAACGAAATCGGTACGCCCGCGCGCGCCCTGTTCGGCGATGGCGAACACCGATTTCTCGGCGCTGGAGAGCAGTTCGGAACTGTCGCGGCCTTCGGGCTGGAAGCCATCGTTGACGATGTCGGTGCCGACCTGGATCAGCTGTCGCAGCACGGCCTTGTCGCGCACGATCTCGGCATAGGCCGAAATGTTGGCGGCCGATGGCGTAGTGCTGGCCAGCTCGATCAGGTAGGCGCCATCGCCAATCAGCTCCATCTTGCCCTGCGATTCGAACCACTCACCCAGCGTCACCGCATCGAACGGACGATCGCGCTCGGACAATTCGCAGATCGCCCGGTAGATCAGCTGGTGGTCACGCCGGTAGAAATCCTTGTCGGTCAGCGCCTCGTTGACCCGATCATAGGCTTCCGGCGCCAGCATCAGGCCACCGAGCACAGCCTGCTCGGCTTCCACCGAATGCGGGGGCACACGCAAGGCGTCGATGCGCTGCTCGCTGCGATCGGCACGATCAGCGCGGTCTTTACGGTCGGAACGGAAACCAGTGCGGGCGGACATGAAAAGCGTATTTCCTGCAGTAAGGCCGTGCGGCCATGTTAGGTGGGCATCGGCCACCGGGGTACGGACAACTCTGTGGACAACCTGTCCACAAACCAACCCCGCGCAGGGGCGCTGGCGTACCGGACGTGGGTGGCCATACAGAAAAGCCCCCGGCACCATTGCAATGCCGGGGGCGTGATTATCGCAAAACCCGACGCCCGGGCACGTACCGACCGTGAATGGGGCTACCGGGGCCGCGCCAGGCGGTCACCTGGGCTGCTGGGTCTGGATCCAGTCGAAGAAGGCATCCAGAAAGCCTTGCAGAAATTTGCGCGTGCCTTCGCTGGCAACGGTGCCGTCCGCCTCGATCAGCCCCTCCTTGAACTGCACGAAGGCCTCCGGCCGCGCCATTGCGGCCAGGCCCACCGCCACCAGCACGTTGCGCAGGTGCTGCTGCGCCATGGCGGTACCGGCACTGCCGAAGGAGGCGCCGATCAGCGCCGCCGGCTTGCCTTGGAACGCATTGTCCCCCTGTGGCCTGGAACCGGTATCGATGGCGTTTTTGAGCACCCCGGGAATGGAGCGGTTGTACTCGGGCGTGATGAACAGTACCGCATCGGCCGAGCGCACCTGGTTCTTCAGCCGTGTGCCCTGGGCCGGAAACCGGCTGTCGTGATCCTGGTTGTACAGCGGGATGTCATCGAGCTGGATGTAATCGAAGCTGGCCCGGTCGCCAGCCAGCTTTTCCAACGCATGGGCCAGACGCCGGTTGATGGACTCCTTGCGCAGACTGCCAACGAAAACCGCGATCTTGTAGGGGCTCATGGCGACCTCGTCATGAAAAGTGGATAGACACTAGCCGGGCACGCCTTCGCGGTGGATGAAGGAGCGTGCCCATCAAAGGAAGCCGGCCCTTCCCCC
>NZ_BAZI01000098.1 GCF_001310775.1 Stenotrophomonas pictorum JCM 9942 | reverse complement strand
GTCGCCAAGGCGGGGGAACCGGCGGAGGGTGGCGTTCGTGTTCGGTCGCGAGCGCACGGGGCTGACCAATGACGAGCTGCAGCTGTGCCACGCCGCCGTGCATATTCCGTCGGATCCCGGGTTCAGCTCGCTGAATCTGGCGGCTGCAGTGCAGGTGCTGGCCTACGAGGTGCGTATGGCGGCGCTGGAAAGCCCCCGCGGCGCGCCGCTGGCAGCGGCCGATCAGCCCCCCGGTCAGGACGATACGCCGGCCAGCCATTCGCAGATCGAAGGCCTGTTCGGACAGCTGGGCGATACCCTGGACCAGATCGATTTCCACAAGGGCCGCGCGCCGGAATCGGCGATGCGCAAGTTGCGGCGCCTGTTCATGAAGGCCGAATTGAGCGAGCAGGAAGTGCGACTGCTGCGCGGCATCCTGTCCGATGCGCAGCGCATGGCGCGGCTGGCCGCACAGCGACATGACTGAGAGGTGAATCACGCTTCGTGATTTCCGGTACGCTTGGACGGTCAACAGGGGAGTGGCCGTTTTGGGTGTGCTGCGATGGCTGTGGGGAGCCGCGCTGGCATTGGCTGCACTGCAGCCAATCGCGGCAGCGGCGATGGAGCGTTCGGTGCTGGTACTGGGGCGGATCAGCGATGATCCGAAGGCCCACTATGACCAGCTGAAGCCTCTGCTGGACTACGTCGTCCCGCGCATGCGTGATGTGGGGATCCGTGAGGGCCGGATACTGATGGCCAAGGATGCCCAGCAGATGGCCAGCTACCTGCGTCGTGGCCGGGTGGACTGGGTTACCGAGACCTCGGGTACCGGCATGGCACTGGAGCAGCGTGCCGGCGCACGGCCGCTGCTGCTGACCGAGCGCAACGGCGTCAGCAGCTATCGGAGTGTGTTCTTCGTCCGCCGTGACAGCCCGGTCACCCGGTTGGAGGATCTGCGCGGTCGCACGCTGGCGATGCAGAGCGTGCTCTCCACCAGCGCCTACCTGGTGCCGGCGATGACCTTGCTCGATCACGGCGTGCAGCCGGAAATACTCCTCAGCCCGAAGGATGTGCCCGCCGCCGATTCGGTGGGCTATGTCTTTGCCCGGTCGGAATTGAACATCTCCACCTATGTGCACAAGCGTCTGGTCGATGCCGGCGTGATCAGCAACCTGGACTGGGAGGACGCGCGCAGTGTGCCGCCAGCGTTCCGTACGGACCTGCGGGTGATCCATCGCAGCGAACCGCTGCCGCGTGCACTGGAAATGGTGCGGCGGGATCTGGACCCGGCGGTGCGCAGGCGGTTGCAAGAGGTGCTGCTGGAGGCCAGCCGGGATCCGCAGGCCAGGGTGGCGCTGCACAAGTTTTTCGGCACGACCGGCTTCCACGCCGTGGACCCTGCCAATCAGCGTGCACTGGCCCGCCTGCGTGCCGGTCTGGTACGTGTGCGGATGGAGGTGGAATGAAACAGATCCGCTTCGGATTGCAGGCGCGCTTCCTGCTCGCGATGGCCGGAGCCTTGCTGGTGGTCGCTGCGATTGTGGCGTTGATACTGGCACGGCAGGCCGCGACGCAGCGCGAGGTGTTGCGGATCAGCGGCGAAGTGGTGGCACAGGTTCTGCAGCAGGGCGTTCGCAAGCAGGGCGTGGCGCTGGCCGAGTCGTTGGCGGAGGCGCTGGTGAATCCGCTGTACTACTCGGATCTGGATGCGATCGGCGCGGTGGTGCGCAACACCGTCAGCCAGAAGGCGGTCAGCTATGTGCTGGTGCATGATCCGGAGGGGCGTTTGATCCACGACGGTTCGATGGACGTGGCCAGCTACGGGCGGCAGATGCAGGACCCGCTGGCACAGGGCGCGATCGCCGCCACGGCGCTGCGGGTGCAGGAATCGCCGTCGGTGCTGGAGGTGGATCTGCCAATCCGCATTGGCGGGCAGCCGATTGGCGGGTTGCGGTTGGGGATGGGCCTGTCGCAGATGCAGACGCAACAGGCCGAGGCCCTGCAGATGCTTGAACTGCGCATGCGCGAGAGCGGGCGCCGGCAGCTGGGGTGGGGACTGTTGCTGATGGCGGCGCTGATCGGTTTTGCCTGCGTGATGGGCTTGTATGTGCAGCGCACGCTGGTGCGCCCGATCCGCTGGCTGGGCAGTGCGGCGCGACAGATCGAGGCCGGCGATTACCAGGTGCAGGCGCAGAGCACCCGGCTCGGCGGCGAGGTGGGAGAGCTGATCCGCACGTTCGGCCGCATGAGCCAGAGCATTGCCAAGCATGACCGGGAAGTGCGGCAGATGGCCTACACCGATGCGCTGACCGGGCTGACCAACCGGCTGGCGTTTCGCGAGGCGCTCGATCACCGGCTGCTGGGCGCGCGCGCCTCCGGTGGTGCCCTGGCCCTGCTGTTTGTCGATATCGATGAGTTCAAGCGGGTCAATGACACCCTGGGGCACGAGGCGGGCGACGAGGCGCTGCTGCAGTTCGCCCAGCGCATCGCCGGCGCGCTGGAGCAGGAGGGCGACGATGAGGCGCTGCTGGCGCGCTTTGGTGGTGATGAGTTCGTGATCCTGATCGGCGATGGCCGTGGCGCGGCGGGCAGTACCGCCACGCGGCTGGCCGAGCGCCTGGTGTGTGATCTGGGGCAGGCGCTGAATGTGCAGGGGCGCGAGATTTTCCTGGGCAGCTCCATTGGCATCACCTTGTTCCCGGAGGATGCCGGTGATGCCAGTGCGCTGCTCAAGAACGGCGACATCGCCATGTACCAGGCCAAGATGGCCGGCAAGAACTGTTTCCGCTACTACAACCGGGCGATGGATCACGCCGTGGAGCGGCGCCTGCATCTGGAGCAGGAGTTGCGCGGAGCATGGGATCGGGGCGAGCTGCGACTGGTCTATCAGCCGATATTCCGTACCCGCGACCGCATGCTGGTGGGCGCTGAAGTGCTGCTGCGCTGGCAGCATCCGGTGCTGGGCGCCATTCCACCGACGGTCTTCATCGATGTGGCCGAGCAAAGCGGGCTGATCCAGCAGCTCGGGCCCAAGGTGCTGGACGCGGCCTGCCACCAGGCACGGCAGTGGCCGCGCAATGCGTCCGGCGAGGAACTGTTTGTCTCCGTCAACATTTCACCGCGACAGTTGCGCAATGGCGATCTGATCGGCGAGGTGGGGCGTTGTCTGCGCAGTTCCGGCTTGGCCGCTTCGCGCTTGCATCTGGAGCTGACCGAAACGGCGGTGATCGGCGATGAGATGCTGGCCGCCTCTTTGCTGGAAAAGCTGCATCGCACCGGCGTGAAGGTGTGGCTGGATGATTTCGGCACCGGCTTCTCCGGCTTGAGCCATCTGCGCCAGGTGCCGGTGGACGGGGTCAAGATCGACCGCAGTTTTGTCGCCGACCTGCAGCGCGATCCGGATGATCTGGCGCTGACCACGGCGATCATCGCCATGGCCCACGCGCTGGGCATCACCGTGGTGGCCGAGGGTATCGAGCAGCAGGGCCAGTTCGATCTGCTGGAGCAGCGTGGCTGCGATCTGGCCCAGGGCTACTGGCTCAGCCGCCCGCTGGAGACGGACGATCTGGTGCGCCTGATCGACGCGACCGTCATCGAGTCCTGCTGAATCAGAGTGGACGTTTGCTGGTATCGCCGGGAAGTTCGCGCACCAGTTTCGGCACCAAGTAGCCTGACAGCCGGGCCATCAGCCCGGCATGCAGGGCGGTTGCGCGCTCGTCGCTGACTTCGAAATGGGCCACACCCTGCACCCGGTCCAGTTGATGCAGGTAATACGGCAATACCCCGGCGGCGAAGCTGCGTTCGCTCAATGCGGCCAGGGCATCCAGGTCGTCATTGACCCCGCGCAGCAGCACGGCCTGGTTCAGCAGCTGGGCACCGGTGCCGCGCAGGCGGGCGAGCGCGGCATCCACCGCCGTGTCGAATTCCTGCGCATGGTTGGCGTGGATCACGAACGCCACCGGCCAAGGGAGCTGGTCCAGCCACTGCACCAGCTCCTCATCCACCCGCTCGGGCAACACCACCGGCAGGCGGCTGTGGATGCGCAGCCGCCTGATGTGCGCGATGCCTGCCAGGGCGGTGGTCAGTTCGGCCAGTTTGGCGGTAGTCAGCGACAGCGGATCGCCGCCGGAGAGGATGATCTCGTCGATCGAGGGATCGGCGGCGATCGCGGCTACCGCGTCTTCCCAGCCGTTGCGGGCGGCGTTCTCCCCGGCATAGTCGAAATGGCGGCGGAAGCAGTAGCGGCAATGGATGGCGCAGCTGCCGGTGGCGACCAGCAGGGCGCGGCCACGGTACTTCTGGATCACGCCGGTGGCCTTCTTGGCGGCCCCATCGCCGACCGCATCGAAACTGAATCCGGGGACGACCTGCATTTCCGCGTCAATCGGCAGCACCTGCCGCAACAGCGGATCGGACGGGTCCGCGCGCCGCATCCGCGCCACAAAGCTGCGCGGTACCCGCAGCGGGAACTGCGCCAGTGCCTCGGCCGAAACTCCCAGCTCCTGGGGATCCAGCGCCAGCGCCGCCAGCAGCTGGGCCGGGTCGCGGATCGCCTGCCGCCAGTGCTCCTGCCAGCGGGGCGCAGGCAAGGGGATGACGGCTTTTTCTGGAGTGAGGGCGGGGGCTGCGGTTATCATTGGCGGTCAGAAAACAGATGCCCCACCTGACGGCGGGCGTTCCATTCTAATCCGGCCGGCCGCTCCCCGCGGCGGTTTCGTCTTTTCCAGGAGTTTCAGTATGGCCACTTACGGCATGAATGACGTCAAGAACGGGATGAAGATCCTGGTCAATAACGAACCAGCGGTCATCACCGATACCGAATACGTCAAGCCGGGCAAGGGCCAGGCGTTCACGCGCGTCAAGTACCGTCTGATCCGGTCCGGCCGCGTGCAGGAAATCACCATGAAGGCGACCGACGATCTGGAAGCCGCGGACGTGGTCGATACCGACATGCGCTTCCTGTACGCCGATGGCGAGTACTGGCACTTCATGGATCCGGAATCCTTCGAGCAGGTGCAGGCCGACAAGGCCGGCATGGGCGGCGCCGAGAAGTGGCTCAAGGGCGAGGAGGACTGCGTGGTCACGCTGTTCAACGGCCAGCCGATCTTCGTGCAGCCGCCGAACTTCGTCGAACTGAAGATCACCGAGACCGATCCGGGCGTGCGGGGTGACACCTCCGGTGGCGGCGGCAAACCGGCCACGCTGGAGACCGGGGCGGTGGTCCGTGTGCCGCTGTTCGTCAACCAGGATGAAATCATCAAGGTTGATACGCGTTCGGGCGAATACTCCGCGCGCGTCAAGTAAGCAACACGATGCAGGCGCCGCCACCCTTCACCCACAGCTTCGCGCTGCAGGTGTGGGGGATGCGGCGCCTGTTCGCATCCGGCGTCCGCCGGAACCTGTCCTGTAGGTGGTGATGACCGTGAGTGAAGTGCAACCCCAGCCATGTGATCTTCTGATCGAAGCCGGTTACGTGGTGCCGATCGAGCCGCATGCGGTGGTGCTGGAAGACCACGCCGTGGCGGTGGCCGATGGCACGATCGTGGCAGTGTTGCCGCGCGCCGAAGCGCGCCAGCGATTCAGGGCCAAAGAAGTGGTGTCGCGCCCGGAAGCGGCGCTGATCCCGGGCCTGGTCAATGCGCACACGCACAACCCGATGACGCTGCTGCGTGGCGTGGCCGACGACCTGCCATTGATGACGTGGCTGCGCGAGCACATCTGGCCGGTGGAAGCGGCGGTGATCGGACCGGAGTTCGTCGCCGATGGCACCCGTCTGGCCATTGCCGAGATGCTGCGCGGTGGCACCACCTGCGCCAACGAGAACTACTTCTTCGCCGACGTGCAGGCTGCGGTGTACCGGCAGCACGGCTTCCGCGCGCTGGTGGGTTCGGTGATCATCGATTTCCCCAGCGCCTGGGCCAGGAGCGATGATGAATACTTCGCCCGTGCCGCCGAGCTGCACGATGCCTGGCGCGGCGATGCGCTGATCGGCACCGCGTTTGCGCCACACGCGCCCTATACGGTGAACGATGCCAACTTCGAGCGGGTGCGGATGCTGTCCGACCAGCTCGATATGCGGGTGCATCTGCACACGCATGAAACCGCGCAGGAAGTCAGCGACTCGATCAAGCTGCACGGCCAGCGCCCGCTGGCGCGGCTGGACCGGCTGGGGCTGGTCAACGAGCGCCTGATCGCGGTGCATATGACTCAGCTGACCGAGGCCGAGATCCACCTGTGCGCCGAACGGGGCGTCAGCGTGGTGCATTGTCCGGAATCGAATCTGAAGCTGGCCTCGGGCTTCTGCCCGGCCTGCGCGCTGGCAAAGGCCGGCGTGAACCTGGCCATCGGTACCGACGGCTGCGCCAGCAACAACGATCTGGACATGTTCAGCGAGAACCGCACCGCGGCGATCCTGGCCAAGGCTGTGGCTAACGATGCCACCGCGCTGGATGCGGCGACCACGTTGCGTGCGGCCACGCTGGGCGGCGCACGCGCGCTGGGCTTTGGCGACCGCATCGGCTCGATCGAGGTCGGCAAACAGGCCGATCTGGCCTGCGTGGACCTGTCGGCGCTGGAGACCCAACCCCTGCATCACGTGCTGTCGCAGCTGGTGTATGCCGCCGGTCGCCACCAGGTCAGCGATGTCTGGATTGCAGGCAGGCCCAAGCTGGTCCAGCGTCAGCTGGTCGATATGGACATTGCCGCGATCACCGCCAATGCGCGCCAGTGGCGCGACCGCATCCGTACCATCCGCGCCTGACCGCGCAACCGGCCGCCACGCGCGGCCGCAAGAGGAAACCGATATGAGCGCAGCTTCCAGCTCCACCAATTTCGATCAGGCCGAACTGGACAAGTTCGCCGCGCTGGCCAACCGCTGGTGGGACGCGGATGGCCCGCAAAAGCCGCTGCACGCGCTCAACCCGGTGCGGCTGAAATACGTTTCCGATCGCGTCATGCTGCGCGGCGCCAAGGTGCTGGACATCGGCTGCGGCGGCGGCCTGCTCAGCGAGGCGCTGGCCAAAGAAGGCGCGAACGTCACCGCGATCGATCTGGCGCCGGAACTGGTCAAGGTCGCGCGCCTGCATGGCCTGGAGTCGGGCGTGCAGGTCTATTACCGGGTGCAGGCCGCCGAGGATCTGGCCGCCGAGCAGCCCGGTGCGTTCGACGTGGTCACCTGCATGGAAATGCTCGAGCACGTGCCGGACCCGGGCGCGATCATCGCCGCCTGCCAGCGCCTGCTGCGTCCGGGCGGCAAGCTGTTCCTGTCCACCATCAACCGCACCGCGGCGGCCTTTGCGGTGGCCATTGTCGGCGCCGAGTACATTGCCCGGTTGCTGCCCAAGGGCACGCACCACTACCAGGAATTCATCAAGCCGGCCGAGCTGGGCGCATGGTTGCGCGAGGCCGACCTGTCGCTGCAGGACGTGTCCGGCATGGCCTACGAGCCGTGGCGCAACCGCGCCCGCCTGAGCAGCCGCACCGACATCAATTACCTGCCTACGCGGTCAAACCGGAACAGGCATGACTTCGGCGGCGTTTCCGGCGGCGGTGCTGTTCGATCTGGACGGCACCTTGCTGGACAGTGCACCGGATTTCGTCGCCACCGCCAACCGTATGCGCGAGGCGCGACAGATGCCGCCGGTGGCTCCGGAGCAGCTGCGGCCGGTAGTGTCCAAAGGCTCGCGGGCGATGCTGGAAGTGGCCTTCCCGCAGATGGCAGAGAGCGAGCGGCATGCGCTGATCCCGGAATTCCTGGACATCTACGAGTCGCTGATCGGCCAGTACGCGCGCCTGTTCGACGGTATCGAGCCGATGCTCGAGGCGTTGGAACAGGCCGGTGCCCGCTGGGGCATTGTCACCAACAAGCCGGAGTATCTGGCGCGGCTGATCGTGCCGCAGCTGGGCTGGGAGCAACGTTGCGCAGTACTGATCGGCGGTGACACGCTGGCCGAACGCAAGCCGCACCCGCTGCCATTGCAGGTGGCGGCGCAACGCATCGGTATGGCCGTGACGAGCTGTGTCTACGTGGGCGATGACGAGCGCGATATCGTCGCCGCCCGTGCAGCCGGGATGCCCTCGGTGGCGGCGTTGTGGGGGTACCGGCTGGACGACGATGACCCGGCCACCTGGGAGGCCAACCGCATCTGCACGCTGCCACATGAACTGTGCCAGCCGGCGGCGTGGCCGACCGTTTATCGGGCTTCGGTCTGATCCAATTATTCGAGGTATGACGTGAGTAGTGCGCTGGACAGCTTCCTGGACAAATGGCGTGCGCGGTGGCCGGAATGGACCTTCGTGGAGCGTTTCGTCGATGAGGCCGATCGTGCCCGTGCGGTGGCGTGGTTCGCGCTGCTGCAGGAGTTCGATGACATGCTCAATACAACCGGTGATACCACGCCGGTCGATGCCAAGCTGGCCTGGTGGGGCGAGGAGCTGCGCAGCTGGAACACGCAGCGTTCGCGTCATCCGCTGGGGCGGGTGCTGGAACCGGTGCGTGCGCCCTGGGCGCAGTTGGCCGACGCCTTGCCTGGCCTGATCGCTG
>NZ_BAZI01000097.1 GCF_001310775.1 Stenotrophomonas pictorum JCM 9942 | reverse complement strand
GAACTCGTCACCCTGCGGAATGCGGGCCAGGCAGTAGTCCACCGGTTCGCCATCGACCAGCAGGATGCGTTTGTCGCCGGCGCTGATATCGGGGATGAAGCGCTGCGCCAGGGCCAGATGGCGGCCGCCGTCGGTGAGCGTTTCCAGGATGACATTCAGATTCGGGTCGCCGGTGCCGCTGCGGAAGATCGAACGTCCGCCCATGCCGTCCAGCGGCTTGAGCACCGCCTGCCCGTGCTCCAGCACGAAGGCCTTCAGTTCGGCCGCATCGCGGCTGACCAGCGTCGGCGGGCAGCACTGCGGGAACAGCAGCGCGGCCAGTTTTTCGTTGAAGTCGCGCAGGCCCTGCGGATCGTTCACCACCAGCGCACCAGCGCTCTGGGCGAGGCTCAGGATCTGGGTGTCGTAGAGATATTCGCCATCGAACGGGGGGTCCTTGCGCATCAGCACCAGCTGGCCGGGGCCAAATGCCAGGGGCGCGAATCCACCCAGGGTAAACCAGTCGGCCTTGTCATCACGCACCTGCAGCGGCGCAACATGGGCTACGGCCTTGCCAGCGTGCAGTGACAGGCCGCCCGGGCGTACGTAGTGCAACCGGTGGCCACGGCGCTGGGCTTCCAGCAGCATGGCGAAGGTGGTGTCCTTGGCGATCTTGATATGGGCGATGGGGTCCATCACCACGATGACGTCGAGCGGCATGAATTCAAACCTTGCAGATCAGCGCACGATGGTAGCGGGTTCGTCCCTGGGGCGCCCAGTCCGAAGCGCGCGCAAGGACGCTAGAATGGCTGAATAGCGCTGCGCAGCAACCGTGACGGCCTTCACGCCAGACGGTCCGTCGCCCCCGGCATTGCGGCGGTGCTTGACAGTTCGCGGCGGTATTGGGATATAGATCGCTTTCGCAACCGCTTCACAATCTGGTGACGCGTTGCGTGCTCGGGGAAACAAAGCAATGGTTGAAAATATGACTGCGGGTGGGGAACTCGCAGGTTTGAGGGTCATGGTCATCGATGATTCGAAGACCATCCGCCGCACCGCCGAAACGCTGCTCAAGCGTGAAGGCTGCGAGGTAGTGACTGCGACCGACGGTTTCGAGGCCTTGGCCAAGATCGCCGACCAGCAGCCGCAGATCATCTTTGTCGACATCATGATGCCGCGGTTGGACGGCTACCAGACCTGTGCCCTGATCAAGGGCAATCAGCTGTTCAAGTCGACCCCCGTGATCATGCTTTCATCCAAAGACGGCCTGTTTGACAAAGCCCGGGGGCGCATCGTCGGCTCCGAGCAATACCTCACCAAGCCCTTCACACGCGACGAACTACTGGGTGCCATCCGCACATACGTCAACGCCTGACCAGGGGGAAAGGCACAATGGCTCGAATTCTGTTGATCGAGGACTCACCGACCGATCGGGCGGTGTTTACGCAATGGCTTGAAAAGGCCGGACATGAGGTCTTGACGGCGGACAACGCCGAAGACGGCCTGCAACTGGCCAAGAGCCAGGTGCCGCAGCTGGTGCTGATGGACGTGGTGCTGCCGGGGATGAGTGGCTTCCAGGCCACCCGCGCGCTGTCGCGTGATGCGACCACCCGCGATATCCCGGTGTTGATTGTCAGCACCAAGAGCATGGAAACCGACATGGCGTGGGGTATGCGCCAGGGGGCGACCGACTACATCGTCAAACCGCCGCGCGAGGACGACCTGATCGCGCGGATCAACAAACTGGTGGGCTGATGCGTTCTCCATTCGACATCCTCGAGCTTACGAGCGCCGCAGCTTGGCGCATGCGGTGCAGTTGCCGGAGCGCGAGTTTTCGCAGGATGTCTGGCGCGGGGTGGGTTACCGCGTCGGCAGCCGGCGTCTGGTGTCCGACTTCCGTGAAGTGGTGGAAATCGTGCCGATGCCGCCGGTCACACCGGTGCCGGGCGCGCAACCGTGGCTGCTGGGAGTGGGTAACTTGCGCGGGACGCTGTTTCCGGTGGTGGACCTGAAGTATTTCCTGGAAGGCGAGCGCACCGTGCTGCAGGAGGGCCACCGCGTGCTGATCATGCGGCAGGCTGGCGGTGACGTGGCGCTGAGCATTGATGAGCTCTACGGGCAGCGCAGTTTCCAGGGGGCGCAGCAGGTGCCGGCCGGCGACATCGCCCAAGGACGCTATGCGCATTTCGTTGAACGCGCGTTCCACGACGGCGGTCACGACTGGGGTGTCTTCTCGCTGTCGGTGCTTTCGCGCACTCCCGAATTCCGGCAAGCCGCCGCCTGAACGGCCGCTTGCATCTCCGTATCGAATACCGAGGTCGAACATGAGTACTGCTCCGGACACCGCCAAGAGCGGCAAGCTTGGCAACGTGGGAACCAACTTCTGGTTGATCCTGCTGGTCATATCTATGATTGTCTTCGGCGCCAATACCGGTGTGGCGACCTGGCAGGGCAGCCGTCTGGCCGGTGCCAGTACCGAAGCGGCCGACTTGCAGGTGCTTTCCCAGCAGCTGGCCAACCAGGGCCGGGAGGCGGTGAGCGGTAATCGCGACGCCTACAGCGCTTTCAAGGACACCCGCAGCCGCGTGGAAAGCGCCGTCAGCGGCCTGAAGGGCCGCTACGGCAACGAAGCCGGTGTGTCCAAGCCGTTGGGAACGCTGGTCGACACCTGGAAGCCGCTGTCCAAGAGCGCCGAGCAGATCGTGGCCAGTGAGCCGGCGGTGCTGGCGCTGGCCGGTAATGCCGACAGCTTCATCGGCGCGGTGCCGCAGCTGCAGGCCCAGTTGAACGAGGTCGTTCGCGCCATGACCGCCGGCAGTGCGCAGTCGGCGCAGATCTACAACGGTCTGCAGCAGGTGGTCGTCGCCGGCACCATGGCTCGCCGTGTGACCGAGATCCGCGCCGGTGGTGCCGGCGCCAGTGGCGCCGGTGATGCGCTGGCGCGCGACATGGTGGTGTTCTCGCAGGTGCTTGAAGGGCTGCGCCAGGGCAATGACGAGCTGGGTATCAGTCCGGTGCGCAATGCCGCCGCGCAGGTGGCGCTGGAACAGTCCGCCAACCAGTGGGCAAAGATGAAGAAGGACGCCGATGCGATTCTGGCCAGCTCGCGCCAGCTGTTCGCCGCGCAGTCCTCGGCCGCGGCGCTGACCGCCGGTTCGGACAAGATGCTGGCTGACAGCAAGAAGCTGTTCGATGCGTTCTCCGCTTTCGGCTCGACCCGTGATACACGCCTGTTCCCGAACTTCTGGTGGAGTGTGATCTTCGGCGGCCTGTCGCTGCTGTCCATCATCGGTTTTGTGTGGAGCTCGGTGCGCAGCCGCTCGCGTGAGCAGGATCTGCGCTACCAGACCCAGGTGGAATTCAACAGCCGCAACCAGCAGGCGATCATGCGGCTGCTGGACGAAATCAGCTCGCTCGGTGAAGGCGACCTGACGGTGAAGGCGTCGGTGACCGAGGACATGACCGGCGCCATCGCCGACGCTATCAACTACGCGGTGGACGAGCTACGCCACCTGGTGACCACGATCAACGACATCTCCTCCAAGGTGGCGGTGTCGGCCCAGGAAACCCAGGCCACCGCGATGCAGCTGGCCGAAGCGGCCGGTCACCAGGCCGACGAGATCACCAGTGCGTCGGACCGTATCGGCGAAATCGCAACCTCCATTGAGCAGGTCTCGCGCAACTCCACCGAATCTGCCGAAGTGGCACAGCGCTCGGTGGTGATCGCGACCGAAGGTGCCGGGGTGGTGCGTCAGACCATCCAGGGCATGGACCAGATCCGCGACCAGATCCAGGAAACCTCCAAGCGCATCAAACGTCTGGGTGAATCCTCACAGGAGATCGGCTCGATCGTGGAACTGATCAACGACATTTCCGAGCAGACCAACATCCTGGCGTTGAACGCCGCCGTGCAGGCGGCATCCGCGGGCGAGGCCGGCCGTGGTTTCGCGGTGGTGGCCGACGAAGTGCAGCGACTGGCAGAACGTACCTCCGGCGCGACGCGCCGGATCGAAGGTCTGGTGCAGGCGATTCAGGCCGATACCAACGAAGCGGTTACCTCGATGGAGCAGACCACCGCCGAAGTGGTGTCCGGTGCGCGCCTGGCCGAGGACGCCGGTACCGCGCTGACCGAAATCGAGCGCGTGTCCAACGCGTTGAACAACTTGATCAAAAACATCTCCATCGCCGCCAATCAGCAGGCGTCGGCGGCTACCGACATCACCCAGACGATGGGCGTGATCCGGCAGATCACCGGCCAGACCTCTCAAGGTGCGGGACAGACGGCCGATTCGTTGGGTCAGCTGAACCAGCTGGCCGCCGAGCTGCGTCGCTCGGTGGCCGACTTCAAGCTGCCGGCCTGAGCCGGTTGATCGGGCGGGGATGCAAAGGAATCAGCAGATGATGTGTCGTCATACCGCAAAGCAGGGCCGCCCGGACGGCATGCAATCGATGCTGTACAGGGGAGTGCGATGAGTACCTTGCGCGATGCCATGAGCCACGCGGCACTGGGCTGGGTGAAGCCGGAGCTGGATGAGACCCTGCGTCTGGTACGCAACGAGGTCGAGTATTTTGTCGAGGACCCGAGCGATACCAGTCGCATGCGCTTCTGTGCCGGCTACCTGCACCAGGTGCAGGGCACCTTGCGCATGGTCGAGCTCTATGCGCCGGCGATGGTGGCCGAGGAGCTGGAGTCGCTGGCCAACGCCGTGCGCGATGGTGCGGTGCCTGATCGTGACGAGGCCTGCGCCACGTTGATGCGCGGCACGGTGCTGTTGCCCGACTATCTGGAGCGCCTGCAGAACGGCCATCGGGATATCCCGATCGTGCTGCTGCCGCTGCTCAACGAGATTCGCAGCGCGCGCGGTGCCGAGGGCATCAACGAGAGCGTGCTGTTCGCCTTCAATCCCGATGCCGGTGATGCCAGCCCCGCCGAGCTGGAGCATGCCCGCGGCAGCCTCAGCGGGCGCAACCGTGAGCTGCTTGATACGGTCGGCAGCGCGGTGAAGGAAGAACTGCTGCGGATCAAGGATGCCCTGGATCTGCACATGCGCATGGGTGGGGCTCCGGCCGATCTGCAGACGCAGGTCAGCGAGCTGGGGGCCGTGGCCGACACCTTGGGCGTGATGGGCCTTGGCGTGGCGCGTGGCGTGGTGGTGCAGCAACGCGATGCCCTGCGCGAGGTGGTTGCCGGCACCCGCGCCATCGATGACAACCTGTTGCTGGATATCGCCGGCGCGCTGCTCTATGTGGATGCCTCGCTGGATGACCAGGTGGCGTACCTGGGCGCGAACCTGCAAGGTGACGAGGATCCCGGTGCGGTGGAAACGCGCCGCACGGTGGAAATCCTCGCCCATGAGGCCATCGCCAATTTCGCCGCCGCGCGCGAAGCGTTCGTCGCGTTCATCGAGACCAACTGGGACCATGAGCGCCTGCGGGAAGTACCGCGCCTGCTTGGCGAGGTTGCCGGAGCGCTGCGCATGCTGGATCTGCAGACGCCGGCGGACTACCTGCATGGCGTGCAGCAGTACATCGATATCGAACTGATCGGCCGCAAGCGCATTCCTGGCGGTCGCCAGCTCGACACCCTGGCCGATGCCATGGCCAGCCTGGAGTATTACCTGGAGGCCCTGCGCGAACGCCGCGCGGGTCGCGGGGAGATCCTGGAGATCACCCGCAACAGTCTGGAAGCATTGCGTTACTGGCCTGTTCCCAGTGCGGCATCGGCCGAGTTGCCGGACAGTCCTGTACCGGAGGGGGGGGGCGACGAGGTTGCCCCCACCAATGTGGTCGCCGCGGCAGAGCCGGCCGATACGCCTGCTGTCAGCGCGGATCCGCCCACCGCTGTGGAGCCGTTGGACGTTTCGCCGGAGCTGCCGGCACGGGCGGTCTATCCGCTGGTGTATGCCGAGGCCATTACCGGTAAGGCGGTGGCTGCGGTTGAGCCTCCGCCGCTGCCGTTCGGCGAGCAGGACAGCCCTGCCTCGCCATTTGATCCGGTTGCCGCAGAGGAAGACCCGGCAGTGCAATCGGCAAGCTACACGCTTGCGCCGATTGTCCTGGAAGGCGCCGGATCCGGACTGGACGAGATAGCCAGCCCGGAGCTGGAAACATTCCATTTCCATGCAGCTGGGCACAACCAGACGGCCTCGCCGTCCCAGCGCGACACCTTGCTCGATGCGGGTGCCGGCATGGACGTTGATCTGGCGCTGGTAGAGGACAACACCGCCACGGAAGAACAGCCGGTCTACACGTTCGATAGTGGCCCGTGGCAACTGGACGAAGTTCCGTCACCGACGGTTGAGCCGGTGGTCGAATGCATCGAGACCATGGCGGTCGACAGCGGTCCGTTCGAGCTGGAAGCAGCTGCGCCGGGTCCGGAAGAGGCCGAGCCCCAGCCGCCCGTGTTGGACGTTGTGCCGTTGCAGTCTTTCGCACCGGCATGGGAGATCCTTGACGACACCATCCACGCGACCCCGGCAGTTGAATCGCCAGATGACTCCGCCCCCGTCCCGCGCATGGACAAGATGGGCAAGAACGCGGTTGCATCCGCGCTGGCGATCGCGCTGGGCGATGTGTCCTCCACGCCGGCTGATGCCGACGCAGCCGCCGCTGGCGATGCCGGGTCGCCGGAGGATATCGAAGTGGCCGCGTTCATGGCCGAGCTCAATGCCGCTGCCGATGCGTTCGATCCGTTCGCTGCGCCGGCAACGGATGTGCAGCCTGCTGAAACCAGCGCAGAGTCTGTCCCGGTGCATGGGCCGGTCCTGGAAGGCGGGTTCGAAGACGGTGCCGACGAGATCGATCAGGACATCCGAGATGTCTTCATCGAAGAATTCGACGAGGAACTGGTCAACCTCGGCAACCTGCTGCCGGTCTGGCGCGCGTCCCCGGGCAATGTGGAACGTCTGCGTCCGGTGCGGCGCGTGTTCCATACCCTCAAGGGCAGTGGACGACTGGTCGGCGCACGTACGCTGGGTGAATTCAGCTGGAAGATCGAGAGCATGCTCAACCGCGTGCTCGATGGCAGCCGTCCGGCGAGCCCGGCCGTTGTCGCGATGGTCAACCAGGCCTACGAGGTATTGCCACAGCTGAATGCCGCGTTGCGCGGCACCGGCACCATCCGCGCGGATCTGCTGGCTATCCAGGATGTGGCCGATCGCGTTGCCGCAGGCGAGGAGGCGTTCTACGCGCCTGTGGTCGCAACGTCGACCCCCGCGGTATCTGCTGGTCCCGCGTCCGGCGTGGTGGAGATCGTCGAAGGTACACCGGCATCGGTGGACAGCGTACTGCGCGAAATCCTGGAAGCCGAGGTCGCGCAGCATCTGGCCACCGTCCATGACTGGCTGGATCAGGCACAGGTGCAACCACAGCCGGTGACGGAAGAACTGTTGCGCGCGGTGCACACCATGAGTGGTGCGTTCGCGATGACGGATGTGCCGGAAATCACGTCGGTAACGGCGCCCATGGAATCGTTCGTAAAGCGCTCGCTGGTGGCCGGACTGACGCCGGGTGGCGATGCGGTACAGGCATTGAGGGAGGCCGCAGCGGCGGTATCGACAACCATTTCCGCGTTGCAGCAGCCTTCCCCGTTGATTCCCTCGTTCGCGGCTTTGGCCGCCCGACTGGAAGCGCTTGTCGACACGTTGCCGGAGGCCAAGTGGCCACCGGTTGTCGACGAGACGTTCGAGGAAGATCGCTTGGCCGGGGACGTCGCGGCGGACGGCCTGGGTGTTGCCGGCAATGGCGCGCGGGTCGAGCTGGAACACACAGCAGCCGAGCTGGGCGGTGTGCAGGATCTTTCGGCTTACTTCGATCCCGGTTTCCTCGTTGATGCGCCCGATGCCGCTGCGGCAGCTGCTCCTGAAATCGGGCAGCCGACACCGCCTGTTGAGCCGAATGCGCCATTGGCCGAGGCATTTGCGCCGTCGCTTGTCGATGGCACCGACCTGTCTTCCGATACGCTGCTGTTGGATGTCCACAGCGAACAGGCCGTGATTGAGGAAATCGATGCCGGCATTGAAATGCCGGTCCGCGAAGAGGGCGGGGATGTTGTCGCTTCTTCGAATTCCGACAGCGACCTGTCGGTCCCCAGAGAGGACCTGACCGCGCTGGAGCCCGAGGTGGAGACAGCCGGTACCGTTTTGCAGCCGGATCCGCCGGTCGAGCAGGACAGCGCGGTGGATGCGCCCGACGCCCACGATGCTCCGGCTCCATCGCTGGCAGAAGCTTCCGGGTTGGTCGGGGAAGATGCGGCGGGCGAGAGTGATGGCGTGGAAGCCGTTGATGCGCCGGCGCAGGATGTCGCCTTCGCTACGAGCCCGGCGGTTTCCGTGGCGGATGTCGCCATGCCGCCACAGGTGGATGATCTGCCGTTGCCTGCCGCGGATGAAGAAACGGCATTGGGTGAGCCGGAGTTGTTGCAGCCGCTGGCCGCGGATGCGACTGAGTCTGAGCGTGACCAGGAAGCGATTGAAGTTTCAGCGGAATCGCTTGACTCGGACGTAGATGCCATCACGCTGGAAGCCGAAGCCGAAGCCGAAGCCGAAGCCGAAGCCGAAGCCGAAGCCGAAGCCGAAGCCGAAGCCGAAGCCGAAGC
>NZ_BAZI01000096.1 GCF_001310775.1 Stenotrophomonas pictorum JCM 9942 | reverse complement strand
CCAGTCCCGGGGCGGCCTGTTGTCGGAAGCGGAGCTGGCGGCAGTGGATGGTCGGGGCGATCCGGCCACGATCCTGCGTCCTGCAAGTGGGTCGACGCCATGAGTTGTCCAACCGGGAGCGCGCGTTGATGGCGGGCACGGTGCGGCGCGGAGGCCAGATTGCCTGGGCGGGACTCAAGCTCGGCGTCGCCGTGCTGCGCCTGCGCCGACGTGCACCCGACCTGCTTCCGGCATACGTCAGCACCACACTGGTGGGGTTGGGCACCACCTTCGTCAAGCTGGGCCAGGGCTTGAGCCTGCGCTGGGACCTGCTGCCGGCGCCCTATCGCGAGGCGCTGTCGCGATTGCACAGCGATGTGCCCCCCTTCCCGGCGGAGGAGGCCATGCGTATCGTCGAACAGGCGTTTGGCGCGCCGGTCGGCGAACTTTTCGCCAGCTTCGATGACAAGCCCCTGGCCGCGGCTTCAGTGGCCCAGATCCATCCAGCGCGCATGCATGATGGTCGCGATGTGGTCGTCAAGATCACCCGCCCCGGGATCCATGCCCAGGTGCAGGCGGATCTGCTGCTCCTGCGGCGCACGATGCGCGTCGCCCAGTGGATCTGGCCGCCACTGAAACGCCACCGGCCGCTCGAACTGGTGGACGAACTAGGCGCATTCCTGCGTGACGAGATCGACATGCGTCACGAGGCGCAGAACATGCGGCGCATGGCCAAGGTGCTGGATGCCCTGCCCGGCATCACCCAGCCGCACGTCGTCGAGCCGTATGCCACCCGCAACGTGCTTGTGCAGGATCGAAGCCACGGGACCCGTCTGGAGGCCGCGTACGGCACAGCGGCCGCTCCCGCACTGGCAAGGGCGCTGCTCGGTGCCTACGTGCATCAGCTCTTCGGCGCCGGCGTCTTCCATGCCGACCCGCACCCGGGGAATCTGTTCTTCTTTGACGACGGTCGCCTGTGCCTGCATGACTTTGGATCGATCGGCGTGCTCGACCCTGCATCCCGGCTCGCGCTCGGCGGCATGGTCGAGGCCATTGCGGCCGACGACGCCGAGGGCGTGCTGGATGCAGCGATCGCCATGGGCTTCTTCCCGTCGCAGGTCGACCGCCGCTCGCATGTGCGCGAGATCCACCTGATCCTGGCCGAGATGGCCAGCCGTCCGCTGGCGCAGTGGTCCATTGCCGAGGCAATCTGGCGCGTGGCACGCATTGGGCAGGGCGCTGGCTTCCGGCTTCCGGCCCACCTGCTGTCCCTGATCCGGACGCTGTTCCTGGTCGAGAACACGCTGCGGGCGCTGGATCCGAATCTGGACCTGCTGGGGACGCTGTCCGCGCAGGCGGCCGCGATCGCCGACATTGCCGAAGCCAGCCGCCCCAGCGGCAACAGGCCGCTTGCCATGCGGCTGGCCCGCACTGCGCGCCAACTGCCACAGATCGCCACCGACCTGTTGCGGCAGGCGCAACTGAGCGACGGACGACCCGCCTTCTCCGTACACCACCATGGCCTGAGTTCCACGCAGGAGGCAATCGCGCGCACGGGCAACCGGCTGGCGTTGGCCCTGGTCACCTTGGGCCTGTACGTAAGCGGTGCGCTGTTGAGCCTGCATTCCGACGGCCCGCAAGTGTTCGGTCACATGCCTTTCCTGGCTATGGTGGCTTTCGCTGCTGCGGGATTGCTCTCACTGCGGCTGGTGATGGCCATCGCCAGATCGGGACACTTGTAACAGAACACTGATCTATCTCCCCGCTGGTGCCCGGCGCATCAGTGCATCCAGGAAGGCAGACCCATGACGCAACACAATCATCATCATCAAGATCATCAGGCGCACGGCGAGCAACCGCCGCATCCCCGCACGGGTGCTGAAGGTGACGTCCATGCCGGGCACGACAAGCATGCCGGCCACAGCGTGGCGAGCTTCCGCGACAAGTTCTGGCTCACGCTGCTGCTGACCATCCCCACTCTGATCTGGAGCGGGATGATCCAGCATTGGTTCGACTACACCGCACCACAGTTCCCGGGGTCGGCGTACATCCCGGCGGTGTTCGGCACGATCGTGTACTTCTACGGCGGCTCGCCGTTCCTCCGCGGCGGATACCACGAGCTGAGAAATCGCCTGCCGGGCATGATGACGCTGATCTCGCTTGCGATCACCGTCGCCTTCCTTTACAGCGCGTTGGTCACGCTCGGCGTTGTCGAGGGCTTGGACCTGTGGTGGGAGCTGGCGACGCTGGTGGCGATCATGTTGCTCGGCCACTGGATCGAGATGCGTTCGATCAACCAGGCACAGGGCGCTCTCAAGGAACTCGCGAAGCTGCTGCCTGATATGGCGGTGCGGTTGGATGAGGCCGGTACCGCGAAGGAAGTCCCTGTCGCGGAACTGAAGCGCGGCGACCTGCTGCTCATCAGGCCCGGCGCGAGCATTCCCGCCGACGGCGTCGTGAAGGAAGGGACCAGCGCCGTCAACGAAGCGATGATCACCGGCGAGTCCAAGCCGATGGACAAGTCGACGGGCGACCGGGTGATCGCCGGCACCGTCAACGGACAGGGCTCGTTGCGTGTCGAGGTGACGGGAACCGGCGACGAGACCGCGCTCGCGGGTATCATGCGGCTCGTCGAGCAGGCCCAGACGTCGCGCTCGCGCGCCCAGGCCCTGGCGGACCGGGCGGCGTTCTACCTCACGATCATCGCCATCGTCTCCGCCGCGGTTACCGCCATTGTCTGGCCACTCCTCGGTCGACCGTGGAGCTTCACGATCGAGCGCGTAGTGACCGTGCTCGTGATCGCCTGTCCCCATGCGCTGGGTTTGGCCATCCCGCTGGTGACCGCCATCTCGACCACGATTGGCGCACGGAACGGCCTGCTCGTGCGCGATCGACGCGGCCTGGAAGAGGCCCGTTTGCTGAACACGGTCGTGTTCGACAAGACAGGCACGCTCACGCTCGGTTCGCACCGCGTCGTGAAGACCACTGCCGCCGATGGACTCACCGACGACGAGGTGCTTCGCGTGGCCGCGTCGGTCCAGCGCGACGCTGAACATCCGATCGCGCAGGCGCTGATGACCAGCGCCAAGGAACATGGCATCGACGTTCCGATGTCGCAGGACTTCGAGTCCATGCCGGGACGCGGCGTGCGCGCAGTCGTCGAGGAGCGCTCGCTTCACGTTGGCGGGCCGGGTCTGTTGAGAATGCTCGCGGTCGAACCGCCGGAGACGCTTCGGCGGGCTGCCGAATCAGCGGCAGCCGATGGTCAATCTGCAACCTACCTGGTGGAAGGCGACCGGGTGCTCGCCGTATTTGCGATCGCGGATGCCATCCGTCCCGAATCGTTCGACGCGGTCAAGCGGCTGCACGACGAAGGACTGGAGGTTGTCCTGCTGACGGGTGATTCCACGGCGGTCGCAAACGCGGTCGCGAAGGAACTCAACATCGACACCGTCTTCGCCGAGGTATTGCCCGAGGACAAGGTGGCAAAGATCGAGGAGCTGCAGGCCCAGGGCAAGCGCGTCGCGATGGTGGGTGACGGTGTCAATGACGCTCCGGCGCTGCTCACGTCCGACGTCGGCATCGCCATCGGCACAGGGACGGACGTCGCGGTCGAGGCCGGCGACGTCGTACTCGTGCGCAGCGACCCGCGCGACGTGCCTGCGATCATCGAATTGAGCAAGGCCACCTATCGCAAGATGATCCAGAACCTGTGGTGGGCCGCCGGCTACAACATCGTCGCCATCCCTCTCGCCGCTGGCGTTCTCGCCGCATGGGGGATCCTGCTGCAACCTGCGCTTGGGGCAGTGCTCATGTCGCTGAGCACCGTCGTTGTGGCAATCAATGCGCAGTTGTTGCGCCGGGCGGTGCGGTCCCCATGAACATGATTCGGGGACACCTGTGACCACGCGCCGGCTTCTTGCACTCAACGTTGGCTCGTCCACCCTCAAGGGCGCGTCCTATCTGTTCAACACTGAGGGACACGGCGCGCAGTCTCGTCTGCTCGAGCGCTCCCGGGCCGAAATTCCAGTCGGCGTGGATGCGCAGGAGCGCCTTGCCACCCTGCTCGAGGCATTGTCGGAGCCGTGGCCCAGCCCCGACGTGGTGGTGCACCGAATCGTACATGGCGGTGACCTTCACGACGCCCGCGAGCTCGACGAAACCGTGCTCGCGAAACTGGATGCATTGGTGCCGTTCGCACCCTTGCACCAGCCGGTAGCCCTCGCTTTCGCGCGTGCCGCGCGCATGCGTTGGCCGCACGCGCGCCAAGGCGTGGCCTTCGACACCGACTTCCACGCGTCGCTCGCGCCCTGGAGCCGGCGCTTGCCTGTCCCTGAAGCATGGGATGCGCTGGGCATCCGCCGCTACGGTTTCCATGGACTCGCCTTTGCCTCCGCGCTCCGCATAGTGGCCAGCCACGACGCTGGAATCCTGAAGGGCCGCGCTGTCTTCGCGCATCTGGGGGGTGGCTGCAGCGTCTGCGCCGTCGAGGGCGGCCGCAGCCGCGACACCACCATGGCGCTCACTCCGCTGGGTGGAATCCCGAGCCCTACCCGCTCCGGAGATCTCGATCCCGGCGCGTTGCTGTATCTGCTGAGGCATGAACGCCTGGATGCGCAGGCGCTTGAAAACGGCCTGTACCGCAGTGCAGGCCTTGCCGGAATCGCCGGCCATGGCGACATGCGCGTGTTGCTGACGGATCCCGGCCCGCAGGCCCAGCTTGCCGTGGAGCTCTTTGCAGTCCGGATTGCGCAGTCCATCGCGGCCATGGCCACGGCAATTGGCGGTCTCGACCATGTCGTCTTTTCCGGCGGCATCGGCCATCGCGCGCCGGTTTTGCGGGCTCGCATCGTCGCGCGACTGGCCTGGCTCGGCCTGGCGCTGGCACCTGACGTCAACGATGCTGGAGCCACGCGGATCGACCGCGGGGGCGGGCCGAGCATATGGAACGTCGCGATCGATGAGGAGCGCGAACTGGCTGAATCGGCACTCGCCTGGCTGTAGCCACGACACGCCCCAAGGGTCGGCTCCGGTGGGGAATCACTCCTCGATCCGTGACGACGTGAGCACCGCTGCGAATCCACCACCGGGGGTGCGCATGTTCGTGGTCTGGCCCTGGTACAGCCTGGCCGCGAACAACAGGACACCCGCCTCGGACGCGAAGCAGCGCACATCCGCCTTGAGGGACTGGCCCCCATGCACGATCCGCATGCTCGGTGGCGCGAAGGCCTGTGCGATGTAGGTCGCCGACGCCATAGACGCCCAAGTCCGCCGGGTCAACTTGTCGCCCCGATAACTCCCACGGCTGCCAAACCCTGCTGCAGGCTTGAAGAAATATCCGTTGCGCACTGCCCACAACGCATCCCGGTTCGCGGGCACGAGTTCGACCGTGGGCGGGATCACCTGGCCCAGCAGTGCCGTCGAACCCGCATCGACCCCGAACCCGCCGAGCAGAGCCGGGTCCCCGAGCACCGCAAGGTTGCGCTTGTCGGCAAACAGCGCGTGTGCTCGGGGATGCGGCATCAGCGCGACGTCCCCTGCCAGGTAAGCCTCACGAATGTCTGCATGCGAGGCATCCTCGAGCGCGAAATCGGTCAACCGGTTGTAGACAGTGTCGATTCGACCGTGGGCATCCTCAAGCCCGTCCGAACCAAACGACAAATCCTCGGGAGCGCTGATCACGCAGTCCACGCCATGGTCCCGAAACGCGTTCGCGTACAGCACAAACTCGGGGTAAAGGAACTGCGCTCGCGGAGTGCTGTCCACGATGGCCAGGCGCGACGGCGTGCGCCCGGATTGCTGCCGAGCATCCTCCATCCAGGCCGTGACGGCCGCATCACGCGCTTGGGCCGCGTTGGTCCAGGTGGCCCATGCTGGCGGCGCGCAAGACCGCACGGCATCGAGCAACAAGGCATTGAGGAGCAGACCGCCTGGATTGGTGTTGACCTCGATCAGCCGCGGGCCATCGACCGTCAGGTGAAAGTCCAGACCCAGGACGCCCCCCGCCGAACCCGGATCATGGGTTGCAATGTCAGGGGCCCATTGCAGGACCCGTTGGCTATATCCCGGGTTTCCTGCGACGTCGAAGACCGCCGCCGCGACTCGTCCCATGGCCTCCAACGCGGGCCGATCAACGAACAAGGCATAGGGTGAAAATAAGTGCGCGTGTACGGCGGGATCAGTCGTGAACTCCGGAAAGGCACCCCGGATCGACTCGTGCAGACGGAGGATGTCGACCACTTCGCATGCACACCGCTGGTTGAGCGGCGCGCTTTCCAGGGTGGCACAGTCGATCTCGCAGCCTGTCTGTCCAACTATTATCGGAGTCCGCGGTTCAACCACAACAGGGATTGTTCTGTTGGATCGGTGGACATGGCACTGTTCCGAACGAGCAGAACACACAGCAGTCGCCTTGATGCGGACGCAAAACCGCTCCACAGCCCGTGCACTCATAGAAGAATTGACACGCTGTGATGGGCATTGTCTCGGTCGCCCGATGGCCGCACTCCGGGCAGGTCAAGATGCTTTCCAGCTTGACGTCACTCACCGCCAGTCCGCACCTTGGCCGGGAAGCCTGCTTCCGTGACTGCACGCGCGATTCCGGCTGCATCCGTCTGGCTCGATTCGAACGTCACCGTGACTGTTTCAGCCCGGGTGTCCACCTTCACATCGGCCACGCCCGGCACCTTCTCCAGCGCCTTCCTGATGGTGATGCCGCAGGCGGGACAGGTCATGTTCTCAGCATCGAGCATCACTACGGTTGCGGGCGTCGCAAGAGCGGCACCGACCGACAGAGCAGCCACCAGGGCCAGTATCCACTTGTGCATCGCGCCTCCTACAGAATCCAGACGATGTAATAGGGAAACAGCAGCAACAGGACGATGAGGGCTGTCGCCAACCAGAGCCAACGTCGCCTGCGTCGCAGAGCGTCCGGGGCGATGCAACTGCCATCCACACCGCACCGTGCCGCCGGTCGATACAGCATCCAAAACGCCACGGCCAAGGACAGTACGGCGGCGGCGCTGAACCAGGGCCTCAAGGGATCGAGAGCTGTCAGGGTGCCGATCCAGGCGCCACTGATGCCCAGCAGGACCAGCACCAGCGGCACGACGCAGCAGACCGATGCGCCAATGGCGGCGATGCTCGCGCCAACGATGGCTGGAACAGACGATTTGGCCGGGGTTGTTTGCATCAGAGCATACTAGCCTCTGTACCTAGGTACGGAGTCAAGCCGTGCGTCCGAACACGTTTACGATCAGCCGGCTGGCGGCGGCGGCCGATGTGCACGTCGAAACCGTGCGCTACTACCAGCGGCGTAGGCTGCTGCGTCAACCCGAGCGACCCATAGGAGGCGTGCGTCGTTACGACGAAAACGATGTCAATCGGCTTCAGTTCATCCGGCGCGCTCAGATGATGGGATTCAGCCTCGACGAGATCGCTGGCCTGCTAGAGATCACAGGCGAAGGTTCTTGCGAGCAGACCCGTCAGCTGACCGAGCGAAAGCTCGTCGATGTCCGTCTACGAATCCGCGAGCTGCGACAGCTGGAGAGGGATCTCGAACAGAAAATAGCGCGGTGCGCCCAAGTGCCGGCGGGAGAGTGCTGCCCAACCCTCGATTTTCTGGAGCGGCCAATAAAGCCAGCTGCGACAGGCAGTTAGCTCACTTTCGGCCCGTTTTTACACGAATCCCTGCCGACCCTCTACATGGACGGGCTGTGGCAGTGCAGCGACCTGGTCGGGCTGATCCAGCTGCTGGTGCGCAACCGCGACCTGCTCGACGGCATGGAAACCGGCAGCGCGCGCCTGGGCGGGCTGGCGATGAAGGCCCTGCATGCGCTGCGGCGCAATACCCGGGAAGGCAGCCGGCGCAACATCGCCGCCCACTACGACCTGGGCAACGCGTTCTTCGGCCTGTTCCTGTCGCCGGACCTGATGTACTCCTCGGCCTGCTGGGAAGGCGCCGAGGACACCCTGGAAGCGGCCTCGACCCGCAAGCTGGACCTGATCTGCCGCAAGCTCGCCCTCGGGCCGGATGACCATGTGCTGGAGATCGGCACCGGCTGGGGCGGCTTTGCCCTGCATGCGGCACGCCACTACGGCTGCCGGGTCACCACCACCACCATCTCGCGCGAACAGCACGACCTGGCCGCCCAGCGCATCGCCGAGGCCGGGCTGGGTGGGCGCATCACCCTGCTGCAGTCGGACTACCGCGACCTCACCGGCCAGTACGACAAGCTGGTCTCGATCGAGATGATCGAGCGGTCGGCGCCGATTTCCAGGACAGCTACTTCGGCCAGATCGGCCGCCTGCTCAAGCCCGACGGCCTGGCCCTGGTGCAGGCGATCACCATCGAGGACCACCGCTACGAGCAGGCGCTGAAGTCGGTGGACTTCATCAAGCGCCACGTGTTCCCGGGCTGCTTCATTCCTTCAGTCAACGCGATGCTGGCCTCCAAGACCCGCAGCAGCGACCTGGCGCTGATCGCGCTGGAGGATTTCGGCCTGTCCTATGCGCGCACCCTGCAGGCCTGGCGCGAGCGCTTCCTGGCCCAGCTGCCGGCGGTGCGCGCGCAGGGCTTTGACGAGCGTTTCATCCGGCTGTGGGAGTTCTACCTGGCCTACTGCGAGGGCGGCTTCCGCGAGCGCTCGATCGGCGTGTCGCACCTGGTGATGGCCAAGCCGGGCTGGCGCCCGGGCGTGGTGGAGCCGGCATGAACAACCTGGCCATCCTGCTGGTCTACCAGGCCACCTGGTTTGCCGCGGTGATCGGCGCCGG
>NZ_BAZI01000095.1 GCF_001310775.1 Stenotrophomonas pictorum JCM 9942 | reverse complement strand
CTGTCGCAGGCCGGCGTCGAAGGCGGCCGAGGGCGGCCAATGCGACGGATCAGGGACAGCCAGCCGCAGGCGGGCCAGGGCGCGGTCGACGACCGGAAGGACGGATTCAGGCAATGCGGGGGCGATTGGACTCATGCGCCAATTCTGGCATCCGCTGCCAACTGCGGTCGCGATCTGCCGCGAAAAGACAATAAAAAAGCCCGCTGGCAGCGAACTGCCAGCGGGCTTTGCTCCCTCCCCCACGTCGGGATGCAGGGCGATCGTGCGGGGATCGGAAGCAACTTGCACGCTGCAGTGCAAAACAATACCCGGCAGTACAGAAGCATTCCGGCGGCCCGCGCCATCCCACCAAGGTCGGACAACATCCCCGCGTCCGATCCGCGATAATCCCGTGTCCCCTACGAAAACTTGTCGTCATGTCTGTCGAACGTATTCTCGACGCGCGTCTGCGTGACCGCGTGGTTTCTGCCGAAGCCGCTGCCGCCCTGATCCAGCCGGGCGAAACTGTTGCCATGAGCGGTTTCACCGGCTCCGGCTATCCCAAGGCCGTGCCGCTGGCGCTGGCCAAGCGCATCGAACAGGTGCATGCCGACGGCCTGCCGTTCCAGATCAAGCTGCTGACCGGCGCCTCGACCGCACCGGAGCTGGATGGCGCGCTGGCCAAGGCCGACGGCATCGCCATGCGCATGCCGTTCCAGAGCGATCCCGATGCCCGCACGCGCATCAACGAAGGCAAGCTCGACTACATCGACATCCACCTCAGCCACGTCGCCCAGCATGTCTGGTTCGGCTTCTATGGCGAGATCGACACCGCGGTGATCGAGGTCTCGGCGATCCGCGAGGACGGCTCGCTGGTGCCGTCCACCTCGGTGGGCAACAACAAGACCTGGCTGGACCTGGCCAAGAAGGTGATCATCGAGGTCAACGACTGGCAGCCGGCCGGCGTCGATGGCATGCACGACATCTACTACGGCACCGCGCTGCCGCCGCACCGCAAGCCGATCCCGCTGGTCAGCGCCAACGACCGCATCGGCGACACCTCGCTGCACTGCGATCCGGACAAGATCGTCGCGGTGGTGCGTACCCACGGCCCGGACCGCAACAGCCCGTTCAGCCCGATCGATGCCACCAGCGAGATGATCGCCGCGCACCTGATCGACTTCCTCAAGCACGAGGTCAAGCAGGGCCGGTTGCCGGCCAACCTGCTGCCGCTGCAGTCCGGCGTGGGCAACATCCCCAACGCGGTGCTGGCCGGGCTGGCCAAGAGCGGTTTCCGCGACCTGGCCGCCTTCACCGAGGTGATCCAGGACGGCATGCTCGACCTGCTCAAGTCCGGCGTGCTCAGTTACGCCTCGTGCACCGGCTTCGCGCTGAGCCCGGAAGCCAACGAGGAGTTCAAGCGCAACATCGATTTCTACCGCCAGCGCATCATCATGCGCACACAGGAGATCTCCAACCATCCGGAACTGGTGCGCCGCCTGGGCTGCATCGGCATGAACGGCATGATCGAGGTGGACATCTACGGCAACGTGAATTCCACCCACGTGATGGGCAGCCGCATCATGAACGGCATCGGCGGCTCCGGCGACTTCGCCCGCAACGGCTTCCTGTCCACGTTCCTGAGCCCGTCCACGGCCAAGAACGGCACCATCTCGGCGATCGTGCCGATGGCCAGTCACGTCGACCACACCGAGCACGACGTGTCGATCATCGTCACCGAACAGGGCCTGGCCGACCTGCGCGGCCTGACCCCGCGCAAGCGCGCCCGCGTGCTGATCGACAACTGCGCGCATCCGGATTTCCGCGACCAGCTCAACGATTATTTCGACCGCGCCAGCCGCGACAGCTACGGCAAGCACACTCCGCACCTGCTGCCCGAAGCCTTGTCCTGGCACCAGCGCTGGCTCGACACCGGCAGCATGAAGGCTGAGTCCTTTCAGCGCGCTTCAACTAAAAAGCCCGGCGCAACGCCGGGCTTTTCGTTTCTGGCAAAGACCGCAGATCGCGCTCAGACCGCCGTTCTGTCCTTGATGGTAGTGCTGGGGCCATTGCCCTTGACGCTGGTGATGCCCGCTTCGCGTGCCGCCTGCGAGGCATACAGCTGGCTGCTGCCGATCACCTGGTGATTGGCGGCCTTGAGATTGAAGTGGTAGCGCCCGTCGCTGGCGGTCTTGCGCTCGTAGCGCGCCTCGTCGGGGCTGTTGTGCTGCACCGAGGCGATACCGTTCTCGGCCGCGGTCCGCGTGCTGTAGCGCTCGCTGGTGAGGATCACCTCGCGTTGCCCGCCTTGAGCACGAAATAGAACTGGCCGTCACTGCTCTTGTCCAACTCGTACCAACCTGCCATCGCAATTCCCCCGCGTTGAGGATGAGGCCGGCTCCCGGCCCCCGCGCTGCCGCAGGCAGGGCGGAAGGTCCGGACAACCGGACACGGCGGCGATCAGCCACCGCCACCGCGCAGCCGACTCTACCTCAATCCTCCTGCCGCTCCAGCCAGGCCAGCTTGCGCTCGCGCGGCAACTGTTTGATCTGCCATTCCGCGCGCGAGGCGGCGGAGCGGTCGGCATAGGGGCGGCTGGCCAGGATCCGCAGCGGTGGATGCGCGCGGGTGTAACGCGCGCCCTTGCCGGCGCGGTGCGCCTGGAAGCGCGCCTCCACATCGGTGCTGATACCCGCGTAGTAGCTGCCGTCACGGCATTCGAGCAGATACAGGAACCAGCTGGCGGTGCGCACAGGCGTTGCAGGCCTACATCACAGGCTGGCGGCGTCGGCGATCTTGCACATGCCCGCGCCCACGGCCTTGTTCGAGGTCATCTGCCCGCCCTTGGTGCTGAATCGCACTTCCACGCGCACGCTGCCATCGTCCTGGCGGCGCACGGTGGTGCGCAGTGGCACGGTGGCGCCGCCCCCGCCGGTGACCGGATTTTCCGCGGCGATATAGCCGGTGCGCTCGTTCGGGTAGATGCCGACCATGCCTTCGGCCTCGATCGCGGCCACCGTCTTGGCGAAGACTTCCGCATAGCCCAGGCCTTCGTGGTCGGTCGAGGCCAGGAACTGCTTGCCGGAGCTGAAACCGCCGGTCACCGACAGGTTCTGCAGGCAACCACTGCCCGAATCCTCGACCGGCTTCCTGGCGGCCACCGCCATCGCCGGAACCAGCGCCATTGCCAACACCACACTGCACATACGGGTACGCATCACTTCCTTCTCCCTGGAACGGTGAACTGATCGGCTTCCTGCCGGGGGAGGTCCGTTGTCCCATCGCCACAGCAGACCGGAAGCCTCGCGCCTCCGGCTGCGTAAACTACTGCGGCAGGCTCCCGTGCACCAGTAGGGACGTCACACAAGGCTCAGGCCGCCGCCTCCAGCTGCACGCGCCGGCGCGCACGCACCGCCTCGGCCAGACGCTCCAGCACCTGCACGGTGCTGTCCCAGTCGATGCAGCCATCGGTGATGCTCTGCCCATAGACCAGCGGCTGGCCTTCGATAAGCTCCTGGCGCCCGGCAACCAGATGGCTTTCGATCATCACCCCGACGATGCGCTGCTCGCCCGCTTCCACCTGCATCGCGACGTCATCGATCACCTTGGGCTGGTTCTCCGGCTTCTTGCTGCTGTTGGCATGGCTGGCATCGATCATCAACCGCGCCGGCAGCTGCGACTTGGCCAGCACGTCGCCGGCGGCCTGCACACTGGCGGCGTCGTAGTTCGGGGCCTTGCCGCCGCGCAGGATCACATGGCAGTCCGGGTTGCCCTGGGTGGCGACGATGGCGGTGCCGCCCTCCTTGGTCACCGACAGGAAGTGGTGCGGGTGCGAGGCCGCGCCGACCGCATCGGCAGCGATCTTCACATCACCGGTGGTGCCGTTCTTGAAACCCACCGGGCACGACAGCCCCGAGGCCAGCTCGCGGTGCACCTGGCTTTCGGTGGTGCGCGCGCCGATCGCGCCCCACGCCACCAGATCGGCGATGTACTGCGGCGAGATCACGTCCAAAAACTCCACGCCGGCCGGCAGACCAAGGCGGTTGATATCACGCAGCAGGCCGCGCGCCACGCGCAGGCCCTTGTTGATGTTGAAGCTGCCATCCAGGTCCGGATCGTTGATCAGGCCCTTCCAGCCCACCGTGGTACGCGGCTTTTCGAAGTACACGCGCATGACGATCTCGAGTTCACCACTGAGCGCATCGCGCAGCGGACGCAGGCGCTGGGCGTATTCCATTGCCGCCACCGGATCGTGGATCGAGCAGGGGCCCACCACCACCGCGAGCCGGTCGTCCTGGCCGTGCAGGATGCGGTGCAGCGCGGCGCGGGCATCGGCCACGGTCTGCGAGGCCTGTTCATCGCAGGGCAGCAACGCCAGCAACTGCGCCGGCGAGGTCAGCGGTTCAAGTTTGCGGATGCGAAGATCGTCGGTGTGGGGGGGCATGGGGGTCTCCAGTTCAATACGAGTGAATGGTTCTGCCCCAGCGTGGCGGCATGAAAAAAGCCGCCAGGTTCGCTGGCGGCTTTTCGGGAATGCATCTGAAAGTTTCTTCAGGGTGAGCGCAGTCCTTCCTCCGCCAGCGGCTTGGGAAAGTAATACCAGAAGTAAAAGCTGGCGCGGGCTGCGTTCATGGGGAGCATTGATAACACGGTTTTTTGTGCGATGCGACAGTTTCAGGGGCAACGGACACCTTGGGTCCGGCACCATCGTGTTCTTCTCCGCAGGATCTATCTTCATAAAGCAGCAGCGATAAGAAGTTCACCGCAACGGGGGCATACTGCACCGCCGCTCACCGCGTTCCTGACCGCTGCGATGAACAACGACACCACGGGATTGCTGCAGATCGCCTGCCCGCACTGCCATGCCATCAACCGCGTCCCCGGCGCGCGCCTGGGACAGGCACCGGCCTGCGGGCGATGCCACCGGCCGCTGTTCACCGCCACGCCGCTGGCGTTGAACAGCGCCGCGTTCGAGGCCCATGCCAGCCGCTCGCAGATTCCGCTGCTGGTGGATTTCTGGGCGGGCTGGTGCGGCCCGTGCCGGCAGATGGCGCCGGAGTTCACCAAGGCGGCCGCGCAGCTGGAACCACGCATGCGCCTGGGCAAAGTCGATACCGAGGCCGAACCGGCGATCGCTCCCGCTTCGGCATCCGCAGCATCCCGACCATGGTGTTGATCCAGGGCGGTCACGAGATCGCACGCCAGTCCGGCGCGATGCCCGCCAGCAGCATCGTGCAATGGGCCAGCGCGCAGCTGCGCGGCTGACGCGGCGGCAACCGCACAGCGCAGACAAAACAAAACCCCGCCTCGCGGCGGGGTTTTGCGTACATCAGCAGCGGTGAGGCTGCGGCGGACTTAGAAGTCCATACCGCCCATGCCACCCATGCCGCCCATGCCACCGGCGCCCATGGCCGGCTCGTCCTTCTTCGGCGCCTCGGCCACCATCGCTTCGGTGGTGATCATCAGGCCGGCGATCGAGGCGGCGTTCTGCAGGGCCGAACGGGTCACCTTGGTCGGATCCAGGATGCCGAACTCGATCATGTCGCCAAACTCGCCGTTGGCGGCGTTGTAACCGAAGTTGCCCTTGCCTTCCTTGACCTTGTTGACGATCACGGACGGCTCTTCACCGGCGTTGGCGACGATTTCGCGCAGCGGCGCTTCCATCGCACGCAGCGCGATCTGGATGCCGTGGTTCTGGTCTTCGTTGTTGCCCTTCAGACCGGCCAGCGCGGCAACCGCACGCACCAGCGCCACACCGCCGCCCGGGACCACACCTTCTTCCACCGCCGCACGGGTCGCGTGCAGGGCGTCATCGACGCGGTCCTTCTTTTCCTTCATTTCGATTTCGGTCGAGGCACCGACCTTGATCACGGCCACGCCGCCGGCCAGCTTGGCCACGCGTTCCTGCAGCTTCTCGCGGTCGTAATCGGAGGAGGTGTCCTCGATCTGGGTCTTAATCTGGCCAACACGGGCTCGATGGCGGCGACATCACCGGCGCCGTCGATGATCGTGGTGTTCTCCTTGGAGACCTGCACCTTCTTGGCGCGGCCCAGGTCCTTGATCGTGGCCTTGTCCAGCGACAGGCCCACTTCCTCGGAGATCACGGTGCCGCCGGTCAGCACGGCCATGTCTTCCAGCATCGCCTTGCGACGGTCGCCGAAGCCCGGGGCCTTGACGGCCACGACCTTGACGATGCCGCGGATGGTGTTGACCACCAGGGTCGCCAGCGCTTCGCCTTCGATGTCCTCGGCGATGATCAGCAGCGGCTTGCCGGCCTTGGCGACGCCTTCCAGCACCGGCAGCAGGTCACGCACGTTGGAGATCTTCTTGTCGTGCAGCAGCACGAACGGATCGTCCAGATCGGCGGTCTGCGCCTGCTGGTTGTTGATGAAGTACGGCGACAGGTAGCCGCGGTCGAACTGCATGCCTTCCACCACGTCCAGCTCGTTCTCCAGACCCGAGCCTTCCTCGACGGTGATCACGCCTTCCTTGCCGACCTTCTTCATCGCTTCGGCGATGATGTTGCCGATCGACTCGTCCGAGTTGGCCGAGATGGTACCGACCTGGGCGATGGCCTTGTCGTCAGCGGTCGGCTTGGAGATGTTCTTCAGCTCGGCGACGGCGGCAACCACGGCCTTGTCGATACCGCGCTTGAGGTCCATCGGGTTCATGCCGGCGGCCACAGCCTTGGCGCCTTCACGGATCAGGGCCTGGGCCAGCACGGTGGCGGTGGTGGTGCCGTCACCGGCATCGTCGTTGGTGCGGGAAGCGACTTCCTTCACCATCTGCGCGCCCATGTTCTCGAACTTGTCAGCCAGTTCGATCTCCTTGGCCACGGACACACCGTCCTTGGTGATGGTCGGGGCGCCGAAGCTCTTTTCGAGCACGACATTGCGGCCCTTCGGGCCCAGGGTGGCCTTGACGGCATTGGCGAGCGTGTTGACGCCGCGCACCATGCGCGAACGGGCGTCTTCACCGAAACGGATGTCTTTAGCTGCCATGTGCTGTTACCTCAGTAAATATAAGAGTGTCTGGGGGTGGATCAGGTGGGAAGACGCGCTCAGCCGACGATGGCGAGGATGTCGTCTTCGCGCAGGACCTTGTACTCGACGCCATCGGCCTTGTAGGTCGAACCGGCGTACTGGCCGTAGATGACCTTGTCACCAACCTTCAGCGACGGCGCACGCACCGAGCCGTTGTCCAGCGGCTTGCCCGGGCCCACGGCCACGACTTCACCCTTGGTGGACTTTTCCTTGGCCGAATCCGGGATCAGGATGCCGCCGGCGGAAACTTCCTCGGCTTCGATCGGCTTGACCACAACGCGGTCGTGAAGCGGCTTGATGCTCATGAAAAGACCTCTTAAGTTATTGATTGGCCTGAAAACTTCGGCGGAACCCGACCGCTTTGCCGGCGATATAGGTGCCACGCGTAAAAACGCCCGTCGAACGGGCATGACTGCGAGATGGGGCCCGCCCGGAGGCTTTCAAGGGCTGCAAGAAAAAAATGGCGCGGCCCGGGGGACAAGCGGGCCACGCCATAGCAAGAGAGAAATCGCCGCCCGGCCGCAGGGCTGGACTGCTTCTTGAATATCAGGGGTAGCGGGACCCGTGGACCGAACCGTGGGTCACGCCCGCCGGCGACACTGCATCACAGCAGATGGCAGGACGCACAGCCCCTGGCACTTTCCGCCCTGCGGATTTTGCTGCGCAGTACAGGGTTCGGATAGGCCGGCAGCGCGATGGCCGCGAGGATGGTAAGGATCGCCACCACCATCAACTCGATCAGCGTGAATCCCCGTGCGGTGCGTCGTTTCCGGAAGCCGCCTCCTGTTGCGTGCCAACCAGCGGTGCATACGTCACCCAACGGCGCCAGTCGCCAGTGATCCGGCCTTTCATCGCAGGTGAAACACGCCTACAGAAACTGTGACTTGCCGCAACATGCAAGCGGTGACAACGGTATTGGAACTCCTCTTTGAAAGTGGGGGCGACGCTTCTGCGACAATGCCCGCATGGACGTAAGACTGGTCTTTTGCACCTGCCCGGACACTGTGACTGCGCAATCGCTGGCCCGCCACCTGGTGGAGCAGCGGCTGGCCGCCTGCGTGAACTTGTTGCCGCCGATGCAGTCTGTGTACCGCTGGCAGGGACAGATCGAGCAGGCGCAGGAGGTGCAGCTGCTGATCAAGACCTGCGCCGAGCGGCTGGACGCCCTGTCCGCTGCTATCGTCCAGCAGCACCCCTATGAATTGCCGGAGATCCTGGTGGTCTCCCCGGACGCCGGCCTGCCGGCGTATCTGGACTGGATCCGGGCCCAGACCCGGGAGGAAACCTGATCGATGATGTTGTTCCAACGTTTGACCGCGCTGTGCCTGCTGTCCCTGTGCGCCCTGCCCGCCCTGGCCCTGGATGAAAAGGACCTGCTGCCGGTCGACCAGGCCTTCGTCCTGAAGGCCGAGGCCGGCAGCCGCGAGCGGATCGAGCTGCGCTGGGACATCGCCCCGGGCTACTACCTCTACCGCCACCGCACCAGCGTCAAGGCCGGCCCCGGCTTTACCGCCGGCGCCTTGCAGATGCCCGCCGGCGAGAAGAAGTACGACCAGTTCTTCGGCGATGTGGAGACCTACCACCGGCAGCTGCGGGCCACCCTGCCGGGCACGGCCGAGTCCGGCGCGGACAGCGTGACCCTGGAAGTGCGCTACCAGGGCTGCGCCGATGCCGGGGTGTGCTATCCACCGCAGAAACGCAGCATCGAGGTGAAACTGCCCGGCGCCGCCGCATCCAGCGCCGCTGCCGGG
>NZ_BAZI01000094.1 GCF_001310775.1 Stenotrophomonas pictorum JCM 9942 | reverse complement strand
CGGCCAGATTGCGGCCCTGCGCGAAGTGGGCATGGAACAACGCCTCGCCCACTTGCTCCTGCACGCCTTCGCGGCCCGCCAGCCACAGCAGACGATGGGCCGGCAACGTGGTCACCCGCACCTGGCCCTGCTCGAAATCCATCGGCAACCCTTCGGCACGCGCGGCCGCCTGGGTCTGCGCCAGCATCTGCGCGGTGCGTTCGGCCCCGCCGAACTTGGCCGCATAGGCCTCGCGCAGCGGTACGGGGGTGGCATCGGCATCGGGATCGAGCAGGAACGGGTGCCAGTGCACCTCCACGGACGATGCGTTTTCGCCCATCAGCTCAAGCCCGCGCTGGAAGCGGTGCTTGCCGATCCAGCACCAGGGGCAGACCACGTCGGACCAGATATCGATACGCATGACGGTTTCCTTTGATCGGCGGTATCAGCCGCGCTCTTCAGCGCTCCATTGCGCATACGGACGCGAGGCCAACGCCAGGTTGTAGTAGCGCAGCTCATCGGTGACTTCGGCGCCGGCCCAATCGGGCTTGTCGAACACCTGGTCGGCGCTCTCCAGCTCGACCTCGGCCACCACCAGCCCGGCGTTTTCGCCGAGAAACTCATCCACTTCCCACAACAGGCCGTCGTGACGGACCAGATGCCGGCGCTTGTCGATCAGGCCCCCGACGCACAGCGCCAGCAGCTCGCGCGCCTCACCCACCGGCACCGGGTATTCGAACTCCTGACGGGTGTGGCCCAGCTGGCGCGACTTGATGTTCAGGTAAGCCGCCTCGCCCTGGATGCGCACGCGCACCGAAGCCTTCTGCGCACCACTGTCCATCGCCCCGACGTCGTTGAGGTAGCCCTGCGCCATCGGGATCACCGCATGCGCCGCAGCGCGCCAGCCATCGCCGCGGACCCGGAACTTGCGCTCAATCTCGATGCCCACGGCTTACTTCCTCTCGAACACGGCAATGCTTTCCACATGGGCGGTGTGCGGGAACATGTCCATCGCCCCGGCACTGACCAGGGTGAAGCCCTGTTCGTTGACCAGATAGCCGGCATCACGTGCCAGCGAGCCGGGATGGCAGCTGACATACACGATGCGCTTGAACTGCTTCAGTGGCAGCTGCTGCAGCACATCGATGGCGCCCGAACGCGGCGGGTCCAGCAGCAGCTTGTCAAACCCCTGCTTCATCCACGGCGTATGGCGCTGGTCCTGGGTCAGGTCGGCGGCGTAGAACTGCGCGTTGTCCAGACCGTTGCGCTGCGCGTTTTCCTTGGCGCGTGCGACCAGCCCGGCCTCGCCTTCCACGCCCACCACTTCACGCACCGTGCGCGCCAGCGGCAGGGTGAAGTTGCCCAGCCCGCAGAACAGGTCGAGCACGCGTTCATCCGGCTGCGCATCCAGCAGCGTGAGCGCGTGGGCGATCATCTGCTGGTTCAATTTGGCGTTGACCTGGATGAAATCCAGCGGACGGAACGCCAGTTCCACATCCCACTGCGGCAGCGCGAAAGACAGCGCCACACCGTCGGCCGGCCACAGCGGCTGCACTGTCTCCAGACCGCCGGATTGCAGGTAGATCGCAAAGCCGTGCTCCTGACCGAACGCGATCCACGCCTGCGTGTCAGCGTCGGACAGCGGCTGCAGGTGGCGAATGGTCAGGGCGATGGCGGCATCGCCACCGATGAACTCGATCTGCGGGATATCGCGCTTGACGTCCAGCGTCTCGATGAAGGTCGACAGCGCCGACACCTTGGTGCCGATTTCCGGAATCACCGTCAGGCATTGCTCCAGATCGGCGACAAACCGTGGATCCAGTTCACGGAAACCCACCAGGGTCTTGTCCTTTTTCTCCACCCGCCGCACCGAGAAGCGACCCTTGCGGCGATAGCCCCAGCTGTCGCCGGCCAGCGGCGGCAGCACGGTACCGGGCTTCACATGGCCGATGCGCTCCAGGTTGTCCATCAGCACACGCTGCTTGGCAACGATCTGCTGCGACTCGTCCAGGTGCTGCAGCACGCAGCCGGCACAAACACCGAAATGCGGACAACGGGGCTCAACGCGATGCGGCGATGCCGTCAGCACCTCCACGGTGCGGGCCTCATCGAAGTGCCGGCTTTTGCCGGTCTGCTCGGCCATCACCGTTTCCTGCGGCAACGCGCCGCTGATGAAGGTCACCTTGCCACCCTCGCCTTCACGGCGGGCCACGCCACGGCCATCGTGGCTCAGGTCGAGGATGTCGGTCTGGAACGGCGTTTTGTCTATGCGGGGGGTTCTGGATCGGGCCACGTGGCAAACGGCTGCGCGCAAAAGGGGGCGTATTGTCGCAGATGCGGCACAAACGGACTCCCGTCGCTTGCGGCTGGCTCACGCCTCGCTAAGATGCAACCTGCAGCTGACATGGAGGCAGCCATATGAATACGCATGATCAGGGGACAACCATTCCCCGCTTGCTGCTGGTCGAGGACGACATGACCAGCCAGGGATTTTTCCAGGCCGCACTGGAGTCGTTGCCGGCCCACGTGGATATCGCCGATTCGTTCGCCAGCGCCCTGCAGCGCAGCGCGGCTGTGCGCCACGACCTGTGGCTGATCGATGTGAATCTGCCCGACGGCGACGGTCCGGCCCTGCTCAGGCGCTTGCGTGAAATCCATCCGGGAGTGCCGGCCGTGGCGCATACCGCGGACGCCTCCGCGACGGCCGGCCAGCGGCTGCGCCAAGCAGGATTCTGCGAAACGCTGATCAAACCCATGAGCCGCGAAACGCTGCTCAAAACCGTGCGCCGCACGCTCGCCCGGGGCGGCGACGATGCCAGTTTCGTCAGTGAGGAATCGGCTTCGGACTGGGACGAAACCGCGGCGCTGAGCGCGCTCAACGGTCAGCGCGAACACCTGAACGCGCTGCGCGACCTGTTCCTCAGCGAGCTTCCCACGACCCGGGATGCCGTGGTCTCGGCCTGCCAGCAGCACGATGACGCGATGCTGCGCTCCCAGCTGCATCGCCTGCAGGCCAGCTGCGGTTTTGTCGGTGCATCGCGACTGGGCCGGGCGGTACGCCAGTTGCAGCAGGCCCCTGATTCGCAGGTGGCGCGGCAGCAGTTCGCCACCGCGGTGGACGCGTTGCTGCACTGAGTCAGGTCAATCGCGGCGGGCGTTCAGATCACCGAGCATCTCCCACGATTTCAGGCCACGCCCGCCCAGATGATGCAGCAGCACCGCACGCATCTGCGGGCGCAGGCTCGACAGATCATCTGGCGCCGGGATGCGGTCTTCGGCCAAGGCCAGCAATGCCGCGCCGGTAGCCAGATGGCGCCGCTCGCCGGTACCGCGCTCGCTGAGCAATCGCTGCGGCCCGCCTTGCGGGTCCAGCCGGTAACGGGCAGCCGGATCGATCGGCTGCCCGTCGGCCGTGTACTGCCAGTCAAAGCCGACACCCAGCGCTTCCAGCAGATCCCGCTCAAAGCGCCGCAATGACCACGCCAGTGGCTCGCCGCCTCCCAAGCGGGAGCGCACCATTGCATAGGCTCATAGAGCTCGGGCAGCGGGTCTTGGCGAGGTGCCAGGCGCAGGACCAGTTCGCTGATATAGAACCCGGCCAACATCGCCGGCCCCAGCAGCCGCGGCGCGGCGTCCTGGCTTTCCGCACGGCGCAACTGCGCCAGCTCGCCCTTCATGACCGCATCGAAATGGATGTATTGCAGAGGCTGCAATGCGGCCCGCAATACCTGCTTGCGCGGACCGTGTACGCCGCGCGCGAGCAGGCCCAGCCGGCCGTGCTCGCGGGTCAGCACCTCGACCAGCAGGCTGGTCTCGCGCCACGGCCGCGCATGCAGCACATGGGCGGGTTCGTCATCGATCCGCATGGACGATCACCGGCGGGCGATCACGCCTGTGCCTCAGTTGTCGCCGTAACCGAATGCCTTGAGCGCGGCCTCGTCATCGGACCAGCCTTCGCGCACGCGCACCCAGGTTTCCAGGAACACCTTGGCATCAAACAGACGCTCCATCTGTTGCCGGGCCTTGGCACCGATGTCCTTCAGGCGCGCGCCGCCCTTGCCGATCACGATGGCCTTCTGCCCTTCGCGCTCGACCCAGATCACCGCACCGATACGCAGCAGATTGCCATCTTCGGCGAAGCGCTCGATTTCCACGGTGGTGGCGTAGGGCAACTCCTCACCGAGCTGACGCATAAGCTGTTCGCGCACCAGCTCACCGGCAAGGAAGCGCTGGCTGCGATCGGTGATTTCATCCTCGCCGAACATTGGCGGCGCTTCCGGGACCAGCTTAAGCAGATCCTTCACCAGCTGCTCGAGCCCATTGCGCTTGAGCGCGGACACCGGGTGCACGGCGGCAAAATCACGGCCTTCGGTGATCTGCTGCAGGAACGGCAGCAGCGCGCCCTTGTCCTTCATCCGGTCGACCTTGTTGACCACCAGCACCACCGGGATACCGGCGTCGCGCAACACGTTGAAGGCCAGCGTGTCCTCTTCGTCCCAGCGCCCGGCCTCGATCACCAGCAAGCCGGCATCGACACCTTCCAGCGAGCTGCGCGCCGCCCGGTTCATCACCCGGTTCATCGCCCGCTTCTGCTGGCGATGCAGGCCTGGGGTATCAACCAGCACCAGCTGCCCTTCCGGGAACGTGGCGATGCCCAGCAACCGATGACGCGTGGTCTGCGGACGGTTGGAGACGATGCTGATCTTGGCCCCGACCAGGGCATTGGTCAGGGTGGATTTGCCCACATTGGGGCGACCGATGACGGCAACACTGCCGCAACGATGGGAGGATGAGTCGTTCACTTCGAATCCAATTGCTCGATCGCGGCCGCGGCCGCCTGTTGTTCGGCCAGCCGCCTGGAAGTGCCTTCGCCTTCAGTCGCCACGGCAGGGTCAGCCACGCTGCAACGCACATGGAAGTGCTTGGCATGGTCGTCGCCGGTCTCCGATACCAGCTCGTATACCGGCAGTGTCTTCTGCCGGGCCTGCAACCACTCCTGCAGGCGGGTCTTGGGATCTTTTTCCGGCTTGTTCACCGGCACGGCGGCCAGCGCGGCCTCGAACCAGGGCAGCACCCGGGTACGGCAGGCCTCGAATCCGGCATCCAGGTAGATAGCGGCCACCACGCTTCCACGGTGTCTGCCAGGATCGAGTCGCGCCGGTGCCCGCCGGACTTCATTTCACCCGGCCCCAGGGTCAGGCGCTCGCCCAGTTGCAGCGCACGGGCGACAACTGCCAGCGCGCCTTCGCAGACCAGGGTGGCGCGGGCACGGGTCAACGCACCTTCGTCGGCCTTGGGCCAGCGCAGGAACAGCGCTTCGGCGATCAGCATATTGACGATGCTGTCGCCAAGGAACTCCAGACGCTCGTTATGCGGAGCGCCGGCACTGCGATGGGTCAGGGCCTGCTTGAGCAAGCCCTGATCCTTGAACGGGTGACCGATCAGATCACCCCGCTGGAATGGTTTATTCGGCACCGCGTTTTGTCAGATCCTGAGAATTGTCAAAGCGCCCGACGATATCCAGATTGCCGATCAACGCCTTACGCACCTCGTAGTTGACGCTCATGCGCCAGCCGCCTTCGATACGGTCAAACTTGATGTTGTCTCGCTTCACCGTATCGGAATAATTCATATCCATGCGCTTGAAGAACAACTCCTGCGCTTTGCCAGGATCCATGTCCGCGCTGCCGGACTCATTCGCCAGCGACTTCATTGCGACCTTCACCGCGTAAAATTCCTGATACATCGGGAACAGCTTCATGCCGATGTAAAGCGCAAAGCCAACAACGGCCAGCACCATCAGGAACGAAGTCAGCGTCATACCGCGCTGCTTGCGATTCATAGCCTTGTGATTCATAGCGATCTCCCCAGAAACGCGTTGTGAACTCATTGGATTCCCGTCCCGATCCGCGACGGTTCGAAGCTGCCCTTGCAGAACCAGCCCTCACAATTGAGCCAGATCAGGAAGGCCTTGCCGCGCAGATTCTGCTCCGGCAGGAAATGGGTCTGGGTCCAGAAACGGCTGTCTTCGCTGTTGTCGCGATTGTCGCCCATCACGAAGTACTGGCCGTCCGGCACCACCCAGTCCCCCTGTCCCATCGGACTGGCGCGCCCCAGCCATTCCAGAACAGTGTGCGTGCGCCCGGGCAGATTTTCTGTGAGCAAGGCCGCACCGGTCATTTCCGCACCGCGCCCTTTGCCGATGTACTCGCCGAGTGCCTGGTAAGTCACCGGCTCGCCGTTGATCGACAGCGTGTCACCGTGGAAGCCGATGCGATCTCCCGGCAAACCCACCACGCGCTTGATCCAGTTCTGGTCCGGCGCGTGCGGCGGCTTGAACACCACCACATCGCCGCGTTTGGGCTCGCCCACCGGAATGATCTTGGTATTGGTGATCGGCAGCCGGAAACCATAGGAGAACTTGTTGACCAGGATGAAATCGCCGATCAGCAGGTTGGGCATCATCGAGCTGGACGGGATCTTGTACGGCTCGGCAACGAAGCTGCGCAGCACCAGCACCACGGCCAGCACCGGAAGAAGGCCCGCGAGTAATCGACCAGCGCGGGTTCTTCGCCCTCCAGCAACGAGGCATTGGCGGCCCGCCGCTTGGCCAGAAACCACTTGTCCAGCAACAGCACCAAGCCCGAACCCAGCGTCAATACCACCAGGGCGATTTCAAACCATTTCATCCGTCATCCTTAGCGTTGCAAAGACGCAGCCCGGGGCAAGGCCCGATTACTTGTTGTCCATCTGCAGCACGGCCAGGAAGGCCTCCTGCGGAATTTCCACGCGGCCGACCTGCTTCATGCGCTTCTTGCCTTCCTTCTGCTTCTCCAGCAGCTTCTTCTTGCGCGAAACGTCGCCACCATAGCACTTGGCCAGCACGTTCTTGCGTATCGCCTTGACCGTGGTACGGGCGATGATCTGCGCGCCAACTGCGGCCTGGATGGCCACGTCGAACATCTGCCGCGGGATCAGGTCTTTCATTTTTTCGCACAGTTCACGACCACGGCGGTCCGCATGGCTGCGGTGCACGATCAACGACAACGCGTCGACCTTGTCGCCATTGATCAGCACGTCCAGGCGCACGAACGGACCGGCGTCGAAGCGCACGAAGTGGTAGTCCAGCGAGGCATAGCCACGGCTGACCGACTTGAGCTTGTCGAAGAAGTCCAGCACCACTTCGGCCATCGGCAGCTCATAGCTGATCTGCACCTGGCTGCCCATGTAGTTGATACCGATCTGGCTGCCGCGCTTCTCTTCGCACAGCTTGATGATGCTGCCGATGTGTTCCTCGGGGGTGAGGATGTTGGCGCGGATGATCGGCTCGCGGATCTCTTCCACCTGGTTGATCGGTGGCAGTTTGGCCGGGTTGTCCATCATCACGATGCTGCCATCGCTCTTGAGCACCTCGTAGATCACTGTCGGCGCGGTGCTGATCAGATCGAGGTTGTACTCGCGCTCCAGGCGCTCCTGCACGATTTCCATGTGCAGCATGCCGAGGAAACCGCAGCGGAAGCCGAAGCCCATCGCCTCGGAGCTTTCCGGCTCGAAGCGCAACGCGGCGTCGTTCAGGCGCAGCTTGTCCAGCGCCTCGCGCAGATCCGGGTAATCGTCCGCATCCACCGGGAACAGGCCGGCAAACACGCGCGGCTGCATTTCCTGGAAACCGGGCAGCGGCTCTGGGGCGGGGTCGGCCAGCAGGGTCAACGTGTCGCCGACCGGCGCGCCATGGACGTCCTTGATGCTGGCATTGATCCAACCCACCTCGCCAGCGCGCAGGGCCGGCATTTCCTTGCGCTTGGGAGTGAACACGCCGACCTTGTCGACCAGGTGCCAACGCCCGGTCGACATGACCTGGATCTTGTCACCGGCCTTGATCTGGCCCTGCATCACCCGCACCAGCGAGACCACGCCCAGGTAGTTGTCGAACCACGAGTCGATGATCAGCGCCTGCAACTTGTCGCTGCCGCGGTCGGCCGGTGGCGGAATGCGGTGCACGATGGCTTCCAGCACGTCTTCCATGTTCAGGCCGGTCTTGGCGCTGACCGCCACCGCGTCGGAGGCGTCGATGCCGATCACAGCCTCGATCTCGGCCTTGGCACGATCGATGTCGGCCGTCGGCAGGTCGATCTTGTTCAGCACCGGCACCACTTCCAGGCCCTGCTCGATGGCCGTATAGCAGTTGGCCACCGATTGCGCCTCCACGCCCTGCGCCGCATCCACTACCAGCAGCGCGCCCTCGCAGGCGGCCAGCGAGCGGCTGACTTCATAGGAGAAGTCCACGTGCCCGGGGGTATCGATGAAGTTCAGGAAGTAGGTCTCGCCGTTGCGCGCCGTGTAGGGCACCGACACCGACTGCGACTTGATCGTGATGCCACGTTCGCGCTCGATCGGATTGTTGTCGAGCACCTGCGCTTCCATCTCGCGCGCGGTCAGACCGCCGCACAGCTGGATGATGCGATCGGACAAGGTGGACTTGCCGTGATCGACGTGGGCGATGATGGAGAAGTTGCGGATCATCCGCATTGAATCGTGTGACATAGGTGGCGGCGGCGCGCGGCGTCGTCAGGATAACGCGGCATTATCGCATGCTAGGGCCGGCCCTCGCACAGGGTTTGGCCGGCAGCTGAACGACAGGAGCCGCCCGAGGGCGGCTCCTGTCCGGTACTGCAGGTATTCGGAAGGGATCAATCGCCAGCCCGGACCGCCACAAACGCGCTGTTTGCGCCCGCCCGCACCAGCAACATGACCACATCCCCCTTCTTGTAGCCGGCGAGCTCGCGGTTCAGCGCGGCCACGCTGCCTACCGCGGTGCGCCCCACCTGCAGCACCACCATGCCCGGCACCAGACGCGCCTCACGCGCGGCC
>NZ_BAZI01000093.1 GCF_001310775.1 Stenotrophomonas pictorum JCM 9942 | reverse complement strand
GGCTACCTCGGCCTGAACTGCTGGGGCGGCGGTGCGGGTGCCGCGGAAGCGGCTGCCCAGCTGGCGGCGCAGGTCTTCCAGGCCATGGTCGTTGCCGGAGACCTTGATATGGCCGTAGGCGTCCAGCGCGGTGCTCATCAGGTCGCTGCCCAGTGCGTTGACGGTGTCCTGCACGCGGCTGGTGAGGTATTGCAGGCGTTCGAGCAGCGGCACCAGCTGGTCGTAGGCGAGCAGGTCGGCCTGCGCGGCGGGAATATCCAAGCTGGCCGGCACCACGTGCGGGTGTTCCTCCACCACACGCAGGGTGCGGCGCACGAACGGGCCGGAGCGCTCGCCCATGAACACCAGCCCGCGCGCGTCCTCGGCCGGCAGGGAAATCAGCCCGGGCAACGCACTTTCAATCTGCTTCAAACCGGTGGTGGCGGCGGCCACCTGCGCGTCGCTGAGGACGAGGGAAACCACATTCTGGGTCACAGCCTGCTCCTTGCTTATGCGTATCCAACCCGGCACGTCCGGGGTCCGTGCCCCGCCATCGCCGGTGACATTGCATCACCACGGCGGGCGGAGCACGGCGACGTTGCGCCCGTGCCACAGCCCACGTCAGTCGGTGGAACACGCGTTGCGCGGTAGGAAAAGGACTACAGAGCCGTTAGCGTGAGCGCCGCTTCCGCAAAACCGACACTGCCTCATCGTTTTCGAGGCGCTTATTTCCCATGAGCCAGATGCGATAGGCTCGATGCGGCGTACGGCGGAGGGCGATGGAATGCGTTACCGGCTTTCGGGAAAACTGATCCTGTTCCTACATGTTGTGGCAATGGTACCGATCAGCATCGCGTACGGTGCGATCGACGGCGGCACCTGGCTGCCGCCCATCCTGTATGTCGGAGCAATGATTTGCATGTGGGGACTGACGCTGCCCGGTGCCAAACGCGGATTGGTCTTTGAAGTGCTGGGTTTCTATTACCAATTCAAGATGTTCCGCGAAAACGGATTCAAGCACTTCGGTCACGCACGCCGCGAGGATTGGGACAGGTATGGACGGACTTCACGCGTACTGCTCCACGCGCTCGCACTGATTACGATCCTGGCATTCATGTCCGGTGGAAAGATAGGAAGCGATTGGTTCTGGCAGTGCGCGCTGCTCGGCACATCGTTCGCCATTGGAATCGAATCGGGCACCGTCATATTCAGGTCCGGTGAGGCCCCGAGGCGCCGAAACTGACAAGGTACCGGCAAGTGCTGGGAGCACTTTTTACAGCAAGCAGGCTGGATCGTTGATACTCAGTCAGCCCGCGGGCCTTGGAACCCTCGAGGCGATTCTTTTTGAAAGATCAAGAGCTTTCGTGCACCTGCGGTGCGCGAGTCACTTTTCTTTGCTTGTGCAAAGAAAAGTAACCAAAAGAAACACACCCGGGACGCATGCCCGCGCGTTGCGCGGGTTCGCCACTGCCCGGCGCATTTTTCGACGGCACATCCGTGTACCGGCGAAAAACGACGCGCTCCTGCGCGTCGCCCTGCGGGTATCCGCGCCGGCCATTGGCCATGCTCTACGGGGTGAAGGTCAAGTGCAAAAGCAAAAGCTGAAAATCGAATATCCTACGGCGCTAGCTGATTTCTGCCTCAACAAACCGAGGAAAGTATCGATAGAACTGGCTGTATTTCTCGATGTCCGAGGTAGGCAACGGCAAACCGCAAGCCACCTTAGTTCTATCCACGTCAATCTGACGCATTTCCGCGTAGGTCAAGAGCGGGGGATCTATAAGATAGGCTGAATCATCGAAGCGACAGAAATCGAATTGCTCGAAGTTACACGCCTGATAATTTCCCGCATGGGACGCACTAACCAGCACCCCACCAATTGTAATCATCTTCACCCCATCAGCATACCTAAAATAATATATTGGCTTAAATTCAAATTCTGACCACGCCCCGCCTTTCGCGGACCTAGCCTTGAGCGCTGACTTAATAGCTTCAAACACAATACGGCGATATATATCACCCACACCCCAGCCAGACAGCCCCCTACTCTCGACGTCAGCCGGAACATTATCCTTACCTACCGCCGCCTGTAGAGCCTCCAGCGGCTTAACACCTTCGCCCCCACCAATATTTCCGGCATTAAAGCTTAAAACTATTACAGAGCCAGATGAAGCATTTCTCGAAAAGTATTCCACATCATCAAGACATGATTTTACCAGCGCACCATCATAGTCCAACCAGCATATAGTCGGCTGATCCCAAGAAAGTTTCTGAAGAACCGCGGTCGATGTGCCGAACATCATCCGCACGTTACCGTAAGGCACATTAAGGCGAAATCTGGATTGGACCGTAGAATCTGTGGCGTTCTCGATGCTAATCATCTCCTCAACACCCAGAGATCTATGCACCAATGAAAAGTCACTAAAATAAACGGAGCCCAACCCTATGTAGCGATAATGCTCCACAGAACCAAATGATTTTAAGGAGCGAAATGATTCGACGAGCATCTTCCTTTCGATGCTTTTCGCGGGCCGAACACGATAGTCAATCCTGGAATAGCTCCCTGCCATCTCAATGCTCCCTTTCCCATACGTATTCGAAGCAAAGCTCCCCTACTCGCCGGGCAGTTTTAACTCCGAAGTACTCCTTCGCCCATTCCACATCCTCTAACGCTCGATCAAATTGTACCTTGACTGTCTTCGGCACGACACCAACCGTCTGAGCAGGGTAGGTAAATGAACGCGACAACGGCAAAATCGAAAGCTTTGCCGGCGAAGCCTTTTTAACCAGGGTCTCCAGATGATCACTATCGGTGTCCATCTCCGCATCGAGTGCGTTGAGAAAATCAACCACTTGGCGCAGCGCCGCCACCATCTCGCCTTTGGCATATTGATACACAAGGCTGTCTGTATCTACGCCACTTTTCTGCGTGTTCCATGGCAAAGACTGAGCATCATCGCTTTCAAAGAATACATAGCCCCTAAAGCGAGCAAACTGTCCATGAGCCTTGGGCGTGGCCACTCCCCCCTCAATTTCCGACCCCCATCCAGTCAGGGCCGTCTTATCAGCCCTGACGATTTGCCTGCCATTGCAGATTACGTACCAACCGGCGTCCTCCAGATTCGATTCTGATATTCCGGCATACAAGGTAAGTTTGACGGAACTTCTAATACCGTCATCCGGCCGGGCCGCAAAGTCCTCGACGATTTTAATGGGCCTTAATTGCGCACTCGAAAGGAGATCAGCAACGCGATGCCTAAGTTGATGGCTATTTACGGTCACTTCGAGTCCGGCATCTAGACTCCGCGCATGGGCTTCTTGAATTCCGCGAATCAATGCCGATTTAAAACGCTCCGACCCCAGCTCCAGCTTGATTGCTGGATGAATATCACTAACTTCCAAGACGGTTTCGCACTCCTCTGAACCCCGACTTTGACCTTCAGCTACAGAAGAAAAATCAAAAGTCCAGTCTTCCTTTCCTTCAGAGTCTTTCTTGGACCTCCACTCGTGAACGTTTACGCTGAGGGTAAACTCTGAGTCTTCAGATTTAGATGAGATATCAAAATGATTCCCCATCTTGAAGAGTGCGCGCTTCATTCCGACGCCAAATTGTCCGATTGAACCTTGTGTAGAGGGAGCGGACAAAGGACGCCCAAATCTAAACGCGTAATCTCTCGCAACACTCACAGGTATACCGCCGCAATTGTCGGCAATCACGAAGTGTTCACTTGCCATCTCGATAGAGATATGGAGCCCCTCGTAAGGCCCCTCCCCCCGGAGTCGCCTCGCGCCATCGATGCAGTTATCCACGAGATCCTTAACCGCATCTTGAAGCGATATATCTCGCGTGATGATCGATATGAAAAAATCCTTCGTCGGCGATGCATCTATGACACCCATGTCCCCTCCATTAAATTAGATTCGCAATCCTTCCTAGAACATGCTCTGCGACTATAGGACTGACACTGTTTCCTATTTGACGAAATGCGTGCCACTTAGTGGGATGAAACACAAACCAATCTGGAAATCCTTGTAGCCTGGCTGCCTCCCTAGGCGTAATTACTCTGGGCTTCGTAGGATGAATCGGGCGGACCGCCTGAAAGCTTCCTTTGTCAGAATTAGTTCCTGCCCTCAACGTCGGACAAAGACCGTTAAAATCCAATCTCGGCGATCTATAAACCCTGTCGACCTCACCAGGAGCAAGCTGACTAAACCTAAGCACAGTTTCGGGCGCGTGCAGAGTACCCAAGAAGCCGGACACGATCCTTTGAGAGGCGAGATCAATGGCCTGGGGGTCACCGACACCTTCCGGGATATGACCCTTAATTCGCGCCGCGAAAGCGTCGTCCCCTACCGCTTTAACTTTTCGCCAGCTTTGGCTTTCGCTTTGCCAATCCGCCCTTACATCCGGCAACCCTTTAAGTGCATCCCTTACATTGACCTTACTTATCGTTGCATCTAAGAAGGTCGTTCCATCGATATTACCAACTCTCGATGGATCATATCCAATGAAAAAAACTCGCGTGCGTGTGGTCGGGGCTCCATAGTCACTGGCCTTTATTTTTATTGGCGCCAGCACCTTATATTTTGACGGCAGACACTCAAGTGCATCCTGAACTATCTTCGCATTGCCAGCGCGAAGAATGCCAAGCACATTTTCAGCAACAAAGAAAGCCGGATCCATTTCTGCGACCAGCTGGAAAAATCTTCCAAAGAGGAGATTCCTCGGATCGCCGCTGTTCTTCTTGCCTATCACGCTAAAGCCTTGGCAGGGCGGGCCACCAATAAGGCCCCCTAACGAACCCTCCTTAACCCCACATGCCCTAAGAAGCTCCCTTCCATCAAGGTCACCAACATCCTGTTGAATGTGGTGCGTACTTGGGAAGTTGAGAGCGTGGTAAGCAGCGGCGATCGGGTCAATTTCGACGCTGCCCGCGACTCGAAAGCCGGCTCGCGCAGCACCAAGGCTCAATCCCCCGACACCAGAAAAAAGATCGATCACAGTCGGACGTTTCATCGCCATAGTCTAGACGGTGAACTCTCAATGTGTCGATCGTCATCGCTGAATATAAGCGGGCACCAGAGATCCCCACTTTTATGTCGCACCGGATGAGGATGGACTAGCTTATACGGCGCTTCGAGCGCAAGAGTGCCCCTCCAACCCACGGGAAACGCCGGCCCGGAATTCACCTACTAGGCTCCTGTCGATGGAGCCCAAAGTGCGAGGCTGGACTTTCGGAGACAAACCCAGCCTTCGATTCCTCACCGAACGTCCAGCTCAGTGTCCCAACGATAAGAAAGGGGCAGCCTATGGCCTCCCCTTTTTCTTTAAACCCCCACAGGGTTCGCCTTCTCCGGATCAATCCCGTACTGCTTGATGGCCAGGGCGACATCCTTGGCGGTCATCTTGCCGTCCTTCGCCAGTGCGGCGATGGCCGGCGTGGGCGATAGACGGTAACGGGGTCAAGTTTAATTAGCGCAGAAAAAAGGCGGCCATCAGGCCGCCTTTTTCATTTCAGCTTTACCGGACATCAAACCCCCACAGGGTTCGCCTTCTCCGGATCAATCCCGTACTGCTTGATGGCCCGGGCGACATCCTTGGCGGTCATCTTGCCGTCCTTCGCCAGGGCGGCGATGGCGGCGTGGGCGATGTAGTACCGGTCCACTTCGAAGAAACGGCGCAGGTTGGCGCGGGTGTCGGAGCGGCCGAAGCCGTCGGTACCCAGGACCGAGTAGGTCATCGGCACGAAGGCGCGGATCTGGTCGGCATAGGCGCGGACATAGTCGGTGGCGGCAATAGCCGGGCCCTGTCGGCCTTCCAGCAGCTGGGTGACGTACGGCTTGCGCTGTTCGGCTTCCGGATGCAGGCGGTTCCAGCGCTCGGCGTCGAAACCGTCGCGACGCAGTTCGTTGAAGCTGGGGCAGGACCAGATGTCGGCGGTGACGCCGAAGTCCTTGTCCAGCAGCTCGGCCGCGGCGATGGCTTCACGCAGGATGGTGCCGCTGCCCAGCAGCTGCACGCGCAGCTCGCCCTTCTTCGGCTTGCCGGCGTCGGTGAGCAGGTACATGCCCTTGATGATGCCCTCGGCTGCACCCTCGGGCATGCCCGGGTGGGTGTAGTTCTCGTTCATCAGGGTGATGTAGTAGTACTCGTCCACCTGGTCTTCCATCATGGCCTTGGTGCCGTGCTGGAGGATGACGGTGACTTCGTAACCGAAGGTGGGGTCGTAGCTGCGCACGTTGGGGATGCCGCCGGCGACGATGTGGCTGAAGCCGTCTTCGTGCTGCAGGCCTTCGCCGTTGAGCGTGGTGCGGCCGGCGGTGCCGCCGAGCAGGAAGCCGCGGGTACGCATGTCCGCCGCCTGCCAGGCGAGGTCACCCACGCGCTGGAAGCCGAACATCGAGTAGTAGATGTAGAACGGCAGCATCGGCACGTTGGAGACCGAGTAGCTGGTGCCGGCGGCCATCCACGAGGCGATGGCGCCCGGCTCGCTGATGCCCTGCTGCAGCACCTGGCCGGACTGGTCTTCGCGGTAGTACATCAGCTGGTCGGCATCGACCGGCTTGTACTTCTGGCCGTACGGGGCGTAGATGCCGATCTGGCGGAACAGGCCTTCCATACCGAAGGTGCGCGCTTCGTCGGCGACGATCGGCACCAGGTGCGGGCCCAGCTCCTTGTCGCGCAGGCTGATGTTGAGCGTCTGCACGAAGGCCATGGTGGTGGAGTAGCTGCGCTCGCCCGAATCCTTGAGCAGGCGCTCGTAGGTTTCCAGCTTCGGCGCGGTGAAGGACTTGCTGGCCTTCTGCCGGCGCTGCGGCAGGTAGCCGCCCAGGGCGGCGCGACGCTCCTGCAGGTACTTCACTTCCGGCGAATCCGGGCCCGGGTGGTAGAACGGCACCTGGCCGTCCTTGAGCTGCTCGTCGGTGACCGGGATGTTGAAACGGTCGCGGAAGTGGCGGACCGCCTCGTCGTCCAGCTTCTTGGTCTGGTGGGTCGGGTTGAGCGACTCGCCGGCGCTGCCCATGCCGTAGCCCTTGACCGTCTTGGCCAGGATCACGGTCGGCATGCCCTTGGTATTCACGGCCTGGTGGTAGGCGGCGTACACCTTGTGCGGATCGTGGCCGCCACGGTTCAGGCGCCAGATGTCGTCGTCGGACAGGCCGGCGACCATCGCCGCGGTCTCCGGGTACTTGCCGAAGAAATGCTCGCGGGTATACGCGCCGCCGAAGGCCTTGCAGTTCTGGTATTCGCCGTCGACGGTTTCCATCATCAGCTTCTTCAGGACGCCGTTGGTGTCCTTGGCCAGCAGGGCATCCCAGTAACCGCCCCACAGCAGCTTGATCACGTTCCAGCCGCCGCCACGGAACACGCCTTCCAGTTCCTGGATGATCTTGCCGTTGCCGCGCACCGGGCCGTCCAGGCGCTGCAGGTTGCAGTTGACCACGAAGATCAGGTTGTCCAGGCCTTCGCGGCCGGCCAGCGCGATCGCGCCCAGGGTTTCCGGCTCGTCCGACTCGCCGTCACCGATGAAGCACCACACCTTGCGGTCGGACTTCTCGATCAGGCCGCGGTTCTCTAGGTACTTCATGAACTGCGCCTGGTAGATCGCCGCCAGCGGGCCCAGGCCCATCGACACGGTCGGGGTCTGCCAGAAGTCCGGCATCAGCCACGGGTGCGGGTAGGAGGACAGGCCGCCGCCATCGACTTCCATGCGGAACTTGTCCAGCTGCTGCTCGTCGATGCGGCCTTCCAGGAAGGCGCGGGCGTAGATGCCCGGGGCGCTGTGGCCCTGGATGAACAGCAGGTCGCCCGGGTGGTTCTCGCTGGGCGCGCGCCAGAAGTGGTTGAAGCCCACGTCATAGAGCGTGGCGCCGGAGGCGAAGGAGGCGATGTGGCCGCCCAGATCGCCTGGCTTGCGGTTGGCGCGGACCACGGTGGCCATCGCGTTCCAGCGGATGATCGAGCGGATGCGCCATTCCAGCTCCGCGTTGCCCGGGCTCTTGGCCTCCAGGTGCGGGGCGATGGTGTTGACGTATTCGGTGGTGGGAGAGAACGGCAGGAACGCGCCCGAACGACGGGTCAGTTCCACCATGCCTTCCAGCAACTGATGCGCGCGCTCGGGGCCCTCGACATCGATAACGGCCTTCAACGACTCGATCCACTCCTGTGTTTCCACCGGGTTGGGGTCGTTGTTCAGCACTTCATTCAACCAGTTCATTGGCGCTCCCAGGTACTGCACGCACGCGCGCGCTTGTTTTTAATTTTGAGCCCTGAAGTGTAGCGCACCGCGCCCCTGACGAAGCTGGCTACGCATACGTATGGCGTTGATTCCACTACTGTCCGCAAGACATCCGGCGACATCGATGGCCCCCGGACGTAGACACGGCAGGACACCTCGTCCGCAGCGCCGTCGCATGGCGACCAGCGCCATGTGGGCCCGAAGCCGCGAGCCGCCCGGGTCAGCAAGGTGACAACGGGAGCCACGCTGCGATGCAGCAGAAAACCGGCCAGCGGAATCGCCCGGTCGCACCCGTATCACCTGCCCGGCCGGATCGTCGCCGGCGCTTGCCGGCCGGGGCTTTTCGATATATCGTCTTTGCCACTTCCGATATATCGAAATGAAGACCGAAGCCGTGACCACCGATACCCGCAGCCGCGCCACGGCCCGTCCACTGGGCCGCGGTGACCTGCGCCTGCTGCTGCTGTGGCTGCTGGGCCAGGCGCCGCGCCACGGCTACGAACTGATCCAGCAGGTCAGCGAGATGTTCGTGCGCACCTATACGCCCAGCGCCGGCTCGGTCTATCCGCTGCTGGCCGACTTTGAGAAGCAGCACTGGGTCAGCGTCGAGGAGGAGGGCGGCCGCAAGCGCTACCACATCACCCGGATCGGCCAGGCGCAGCTCGCCGCGCGCGA
>NZ_BAZI01000092.1 GCF_001310775.1 Stenotrophomonas pictorum JCM 9942 | reverse complement strand
CCCGGCCGATCCGGCCGCAACCTCGGCGGTACTGATGCGGGCGCTGGGACTGGTCGGCACGCCCTACCGCTACGGCGGCAACACGCCCGAATCGGGCTTCGACTGCAGCGGCCTGGTCACCTATGTCTATCGCGACATGCTGGCATTGAACCTGCCGCGCACGTCCCGGGAACTGGCCGCCATCCAGGGACCGAAGATCGATCCGCGGCAACTGGCCAATGGCGATCTGGTGTTCTTCGGCGACCGCGGCAACGTCTGGCATGTGGGCATCTATGTCGGTGAAGGCCGGTTCGTGCATGCCCCCAGCACCGGCGGCACGGTACGGCTGGACTCCCTGGAGGGCCCATACTGGCGGGACCACTACAGCGGCGCGAAGCGGGTTCTACACTGAATATGAACAAATTCAACATCTGTAAAACGAAAATTTAACGGAATTTGTACCAAAAGCATCCTCAGGCAGGGCATGATCGCCCATCGATTTTTTATGTGACTGCCGCGTGACGAATAAAAACACGTCCTACTCGAGCCAGCCCAAGTACTCGAATCCACTGCTCCGCCGGCTGTTTTGCGCCGCGGCACTGGCCCTGACCTCGCTTCCCGCCCTCGCCCAGAGCGCTGCCGAAGCAGAACCCGCCGCCGCCAAGCCGGCCGCGAAGAACGAAACCCCGCGCAGCAAGGCCGATGCTGCGGCTACGGCGACACTGGCGGCCCTGCTGCCCCACCTGGCCGCCAACGACACCATTCCGCTGATGGACCGCTCGGCGATGTTCGCCGGCGACCTGAGCCGCCTGCTTTCCACTTATGACGCCTCCAAGAGTGTCGCCACCGCCACCGATGCCGCGTTGGCCCGCGACGAGGACGGCAAGGTCCAGTCGATCCTGCGCCGCGCGATGACCCTGCTGGGCACGCCCTACCGCTGGGGTGGCACCTCGCCGGACGCCGGCTTCGATTGCAGTGGACTGGTCGGCTATGTCTTCCGCACCGCGCTGGGCATCGAGCTGCCGCGCGTGTCACGTGAAATGGCCAGCCAGGCCAGTTCGGAAATGATCAAGGACCGCGCCGCCCTGGTTGCCGGCGACCTGGTGTTCTTCGGCCGCAAGGGCCGGATCGACCACGTCGGCATCTATGTCGGTGAAGGCCGTTTTCTGCACGCCCCCAGCACCGGCAAGGACGTACGGACCGATTCGCTGCTCACCGGTTACTGGAGCGGCAAGTTCATGCAGGCACGCCGCGTCGAACTGTAAGCCGTTCCAGCCACATCTTCTGAAGGCCGCAGCTCACCCTGCGGCTTTTTTTTGAAAAAAAAGTGAATGCGCAGCCGGTAGAAATAAATGCGCGACATGCAATTCACCGCGCCTATTCAGGCCTGCAATGTGATTGCGCCTGTTTTCAGGTGGGGTATAAGGTGGGCCTGAGAAGCAAGGTGACCACGCATGGCTGCAACACCTGTCTCTACCCCAAAACGCTGCGTGATCTGGTTCGGACATCCGGGGATGCGTGAACGGATGGCACTGGCTGCCGATGGCTGGCAGATCCGCGAGGTACTGCCCCAGCAACCTGCGAACATCGGCATGCGCGGCGGCGACACGCTTGTCGGCCTGATCGATTTCCGCAAGACAACGGCGTCAGAGCTGGAACGCATCGAGAAAATCACCAGCGAACACCGGCACATGCCGCTGTTGGCCATCACTTCCGGCATTCCCGGCAGCGAACCTTGCACCGCCCGGTTGCTGGCCGCCTGCCAACGGCACTTCCCGCATCCACCGGACCTGAAGGAGCTGGTCCAGCACCTGCAGATCCTGGGTAACAGCCCCGTCTCCCAGAGTGCTGAAAACGTGCTGGACAGCCTGCTGGGCGAAAGCACCTCGATGCTGGCCATGCGCGCGACCTTGCGCAAATTCGCGCCAGTCAACCTGCCGGTGCTGATCACCGGCGAAACCGGTACCGGCAAAGAGGTGGCCGCGCATGCGCTGCACCGTCTGTCCGAACGCAGCGATAGACCCTTCAATGCGATCAATTGCGGCGCCATTCCCGCCACGCTGGTGCAATCGGAACTGTTCGGCCACGAGCGTGGCGCGTTCACCGGTGCCACCTCGCGCCGTCAGGGGCTGTTTGAAACCGCACACACCGGTACCGTGTTCCTTGATGAAGTGGGCGACCTGCCGCTGGACGCCCAGACCAGTCTGTTGCGGGTGCTGCAGGAGGGCACCATCGAGCGGGTCGGCAGCAACCAGCCCATCAACGTCGACGTCCGTATCCTGGCGGCCACCCACGTGGATCTGGAGCAGGCGGTGGCGCGCGGCCAATTCCGCAGCGATCTGTACTACCGCCTCAATGTCCTGCGCCTGGTCATCCCTCCCTTGCGAAAGCGCGAAGGCGATATCGAATTGCTCGCCGGGCACTTCCTGCAAGCCTTCCGCGCGCGGCATCCGATCCGTGCGCGCGGCTACACCGCTGCCGCCCGCCATGCGATGGCCCATTTCAGCTGGCCAGGCAACGTACGCGAACTGCTCAACCGCGTGCAGCGTGCCGCGATCACCGCCGAGGGCGAGCTGATCAGCTGTGCCGACCTGGAACTCACCGCCACGGGTGCCGAAGCGGAGGGGGCGCAACTGGATCTGGCCCGCGCCGCGGCCGAACGGGACACGCTGCTGTCCTGCCTCGAGCAGAGCCGCTACAACGTCAGTGCCTGCGCGAGACTGATGAAGGTCTCGCGGGTCACCATCTACCGTCTGTGCCGCAAACACCAGCTGCCGCTGGAAACGATGCGCTGATGCCGTCGGTTACAACATGTAAGGGACTTTGAAGGCCAGGCTGAAGTCCGGTGCATCCGGGGTCAGGCCGATCCCCAGGATGCTGACGAACGTCGCATGCGGGGTGAGCGCGTAGGTGACCCCCAGATTCAAGGTTCCGGCGTTGGCGTCACTGCCGATGACTTTCACCCATTGACCGCCCTTGAACCGCGTCGAGGCACGCGCGCTCATGCGATCACTGAAGGAAATACTCAGACTGGTACGTTCGTTGAAGGCGAATGCGACACCCGCGCCGAAGTAATAGGAGCCGCCCAGCTTCACATCGCCCGGGTTGACCGTATCGGGGTTTCCGTCGATGTCGTCGAAGCCGCGCTCGAAGGAGTGGATGTAGCCGATGTTGCCGAACAGGATCGCCGGATCAGCCGTCTTCACCGCCGATAGACCCACGTTGGCCTGCCACACACCGTTGCCGGTAGGCTGCTGCGCAGGTACCGCGAAGCGGATGAAGTCATCATCGTCGCGCTCCAGCACCTTCCAGTCCAGGCCATAGGGTTCACGGCCGGTGGGGGCGGTGACGCCCACACTCAATACGGTTTCCGGACGCCGCCGGCCTTCCGGGAACAGCTTGTAATTGGCACTGACGGTCACGTCGCCGATGCCATCGCCATGGGTTTCTTCCTGCGCGATCGCTCCAGCCGAGCCGCCCGCACCGCCCTTCTGGTAGATGGTTTTACGCGCGATGTAGGGCACATCCAGATTCAGCGTGAGCTTGGGATTGACCCCCCAGCGCGCGGCGAAATTGTAGGTCAGCGAATCGGACTCGACATTCTCGATCGCGATATTGCCCAGGAAAATCGCATCCAGCGCGAGGAAGCCGTTCAAGGTCAGCTGTTTGCGGTCATAGCGTGCGTAGGTGAGGCTGTTTTCCAGCGTCAGCTTCTGGTTGAACAACGCCGACTGCTGCTGTTTGACGTCATTGACACTGCGCCGGGCCGCGTCTTTGGCGGCCTGCGCTTCGGCCGCCGAACTGGCATACCCCTCGGTCGGTGCAGAAGCGCCGGCGACCGGCGCAGCGTCGGTTGCTGGCGCCGCGGGTGCCGTCATGCCGCCCGCCTTGCCGCTGATCCGCGCCTGCATCGCCTGCACCTGCATATCCAGCTCACGCAGCCTGCGCACCTCCTGGGCATAACTGGCCTTCAGTGCTTCAAGCTGACCCATCAGGCTTTCAGATCGGCCTCGTTGCTGGCCTTGGGCGCGTCCTGCGCGCCAGCTCCGTCGAGCCTAGTGCAAGCCCCCCCACCAGCGCCGCCATCGCCAGTCGTTTCATCGGTGAACTCCCTTGCCTGGAAAGGTTTTCGGTTGCCAGCGTCGATCACGCTGGAAGTGGAATCACGGGCCAAATGCACCGGCGCCGTTCAAACCGCGGGCCAGCGTGATGGCCTGCGCGACGTTCTGGGTGAGCGGCACGTTGTCGGCCAACGCGCTTCTGACCAGATCGATCTGCAGCCGGTTGCCCGCCAGTTGCCCATCCCCCATCAACTGGATGGTCTGGCCGACACTGCCGCTGCGCACCCACTGCTCCACCGCACCCAGCCCGTCGACCTGCAGCAGCAACTTGGCCGCATTGCCATCGAACTGCACCTGCGCGGTCGCATTGCCGTTCTGCGCGATCGCACTGGTATTGATCACGCCCGAGCCATCCGGCGCGGTGGTGCCGTTGCGGACATTGAGGTGGGTGACATTGCTGGCGCGGTTGCCGTCGCCGGCCACCTGAATGCTCTGGGTAAGACCAGCGACATTCTGCAGTCCGCTCGCATCGATACTGCGACCACTGGTATCCGGCAACGGTGCGTTGGCATCGGTGATGCTCACCGTGGGGGTGAAGCTGACTTTCGGAGTGTTGCCCTTGGTGAAATCCATACCCAGCCTCATCGCCCCTTGCAGGGTCTGGCCGGTCTGCGTCTGCCAGGTGGATATCATCGTCACGCCGAACCAGGCCACCGCATTGCCTCCAACCGTGTAACGGCCGCGCATCAGACCCAGCTCCGCATCCGGAACCTCCTGCAGGCCTTTGCCGGCAACGCTTTTGGATTCAGCCGCATGGGCGGATGTCGCAAGCATCAGCGCCAGGCCCACACAGCATGGATTGCAAATTTTCATGAACCTACTCCTTCAAAACAGGTCGGCATGGGTGAAGCCGAAATCCACCAGTTCGGCATCGGTGATCGGCTTTCCCTGTCGCGCGTAAAGCGCGCGCGCGCTCGCCTTCTCACTGGGGAGCAACAGCACCGTGTTGCGGTCAAAGTCACTACCAACCACCACGAACACCGTCCGCGAAGGCCATGCCTCCAGGAAGTCGGCCACCGGCACCACCCGGTTGCCGAGGATCGGATCGCCGATTTCCACCATGTCGCCCAGCACCTGCTTGAGCACCACGAAATGGCGGAAACCCCGCACATCCATCAGCACCAGACTGGGCACGCGCAAGGTGCGCAGCCGCTCCTCGCTGACCCGGTAACCGCGCCCCCGCATTCCCAGGGACTCCACGTAACGCTTCACGTCCAGCATCGAAAAACCGCGCTGCTGCACCAGTTCCGGATCGGAGACTCCCATCATTCCTTCGATCACCGTCGCCTCATCGGCGTCCAGGTGATAGGCGTACTTGAGAATGGTCGCCAACGCGGCTGCACCGCAGCTGTAATCGGTGTGTTGCCGTACCAGATAACGGAAGCGGCGCTCCTTCATGCTCTCGATGGATTGGGTATACAGCGCGCCATTGGGCAGGACGCCACTGAACCCCACCTCGCCGGCACGTACCGGCGTGACATGCAGCAGCAGGGCAAACAACAGAACGACTGTCGTGCGGATCATGCCGGTACCGTCTCCATGGCAGGAAGGAGCCCCTGCCCCAAGGGGGAGGAGGGACAGGGGCTCCCGGGGTAGCCCGGCCATTGGCGGATGGCCGGGTTTGTTGCTCTCACCATCTACTACCGGCGAACCGGACAGGGTTACTCGCCGCCGGGATTGCCACCACCGCCACCACCACCGCCGGTCGACGGTTGCGCCACGGCCAGAGCGAGGCTGTTGGCCTGCAGGTTGCCGGTACCTGCCGACACGTTCACGCCGATGTTGCCCGACGCACTGGAGAACGCACTGCCGGACAGGGCTGCCGTATTGGTGGCATTGACCGCGACCGTGTACGAGTTGTTCACGGTGCCGCTCAGGTTGGCGTACAGGTACGCCGCGCCCAGCTCGAGGAAGCCCAGCTCGCCTTCTTCTTCCGTATCGAAGGCGATGCCGCCCACGCCCGGACGGTTCGGGTTTGCAGTGGCGTTCTGGATGGCGTTGTCGAGGTCGATATGACCGGTATCGTTGCCATCCGGATGCGGCAATGCGCCATCCCACGTATCCAGATAGTAGTTGTCTTTCTGATACGCCGAGCCGGTGCCGCTATAGGAACCGCCACCGACCGCGACCGTCATACCCGCGACCGGGCCGGACAGGCTGACCTGGGTGGTATTGGTGCGTTCCTCCTCATAACCGGCGTTGCTGACGCTGTTGCCCATCGACACCTGGTTGGAGCTGATGGTGGACTGCGCGTAACGGCTGGTCGCCACCGAGGCGGCGAGCGCGTTCTTCTGCTCGTTGTTGTTGCCGGAGGTGACGTTCACGCCGATGTTGCCGCTGGCGCCACTGAACGCGTTGCCGCCAACGCCGGCATTGTTGATCACACCGTAGTTCATGGTCTCGTTGTTGGCACCATTCTGGTGGACAAAGACCTCCGCATCGGCCATGCCGAATGCGAACGAGGCGTCGGCCGCCGACAGCGAGGCCGCGTTGTCCTGGGTGTTGTTGTCGCCGGCGGCAACGTTGAAGCCCAGGTTGCCCGAGGCATCCATCGCGACATCGTCGGCGATGGTGGCATCGTTGGTCAGCAGGGTGTTCTCACCCGAGTTGTTGGTCACCGACTGGCGGTTGTCGATCAATGCGATGGCGGCCGAGTCGATATAGATATCGCCCCAGATTTCCGGATCGCCCCAGAATTCGATGTCGGAGCTCAGACTGATGTCCTTGTCCAGACTCACCTCGACGTTGTGGCTGTTCCGATCGCCACGAGGATAGTCGTTGTTGTTGCGGTCGCTCTGCGCGAAAGCCGCAGCACTGCTGGTCAGTGCTGCAACTGCCATGGCGAGTACCGTCCATTTCATATTCGCTTTCATGGTGCCCTCTTCTTCTGGTTCTGCAACGGGTGGGTGGAACCTTGCTTCACGGAGTCGGCTGCACGGAAATACTCAATTGGTTTTCCGTGGCATTGCTCGATCCCGCGATCTGATTGAGTTGCAGCACACCCTCGAACCCACGCAGTGCGGAGGCTTCCACTCCGACCTTGCGGGTTCCCGGGGACGCCAGTCCGCCGGCGGTACCCTGCCCCCCTGCCGACGCGAACGAGCCTGCCGAAGCCATCGCTTCATTGGTCGTTTCGCGTATGCCCTGGTCGGCCAAGACAGCAACTACGGAGTTGAGTTCCGTATTGCCGCTGCCACTGGCCTGATTGATCGAGGCAATCCCGTTCGCGCCAACCAGCGCCTGGCCACCCAGGGTGGCGCTGGCGTGCAGTGGCATGTCGAACTGGTTGCCCCGTTGTTTCTGGATGGCGCTGACGCTCGCCAAGGCGGTCTTGCCTATCGCCATGCTGTGCAGATTGGCTTGCAGATTGAGATCGCCTGCGGCCATGTTGACCGCGACCGCGCCGCTGCTGCCGGACAGCACATTGCCGTCGATGCGGCTGTTGGCAGATACGTCAGCATTCCGGCATAGTCATCCTGGGACTGCGCCTGCGCCTGGGCGGCCAACCCCAGCGATGCACCCGCCAACAGCAGAAATCCGAGTCGGTTCATGGTCATCGCTCTCACTTGCCGCCCGGACCACTGCCGGCCGGCTGACCCAGCGGGAACTGCGCAAATGCACTGCGCACCTGGTCACCAATGCCGCGCGTGGCACCGCTGACAGCCCCCATCGGCCCACCGATGGCCTGGCCAAGCTGATTGCCGGAAAGCACGCCGCCGTCACCGGTCGCCCGTCCGAGCGTGCCGGTCACCGCCGTCGCGCTTACCCGTTCCACCGTGGTCTGGTGCGGCGCTGCCTGGGTCAGGCCCGAGCCCATCGCCGCATATTCATCATCGGAAAGCTCATCCATCCCGATGGAGACGCCCAGGGCGGTTCCCACTTCACGCTTCGGCGAGGGTTCGGCGATCAGCGCCATCCCCGGCGGCGCGGGGCGATAGGCCATCCGTGCGGAGACATCCCGCAGCAGCACCATTTCGCCGGGCTGTGCCTTGACCCCCTGGCGGGCGCCCGAGGCCATGACGGTTACCGGCATGGCGACCAGCAAGGCGAAAGCGGCGATGCACTGATAGCGATGTACGTTGCTGTCCATTTCCTCGTCCACATCTCATCTGCGGACAGGACTACGCAGCAACCGTGCCAACTTTATTTAGGCAATAAAAACAGCAACTTGCGGAGAATCGGGCAAACGGGAAACTTACCTTCCTGTAACACCGTTTTCAGCTTCAGGCGCCGGTTCGACGATCATTCAGGCGCGCGATGGCGGCAGGACGCGGGCTTGAGGGGTGTATCAGGAGTGATACACCGTTGTGCTACACCCTGTTACATCCCAATCCGCCTGCGCAGGCAGCCAGGGAGAGGCCGGGCGTAGAACCGCCCGCTACATGTGGCACCTGGGCGGCCTCCCGCGCACGGATCGTATGTCCGCGTCATGTCCGAGCACCTCCCCCCGCCATCGCGCCAGCCGGCTACCGGCCAGCGACACGAAAACACGCCATGCAACATCGGTTGCTGATCTGATAGCCGCGGCAACATAACGGCGCTATGGGCTTGTTGCCGGGACGGCGGAGCTCGGGCAGCAATGCCTGCAGCGTCACACCGGGGACGTCATTGCGCACATCGGGCGGCAGCGCGCCCCCGCAATGACACAGGCGCATCCCTTCTCCTCGCCGTTTCAAGGTGAGCCGGCTGCTGGTGCCACTGCCCGGCACCGCGCCTGCCACTTGCCCTGGGAACCCATCCGGTCCGGTGGCGGCGATGGCCCGAAGCCCAGCCGGAGGTGCTACGCCGCCCGGCTCCGGCGCTGGACGATCAG
>NZ_BAZI01000091.1 GCF_001310775.1 Stenotrophomonas pictorum JCM 9942 | reverse complement strand
AAGCCGGCAACCGCCCACGGTGATGTCAAGCCTTGTCCCCACCGGCCCCCACCGCTACCCTGCCCGGGCATCATTCTGGCCCAGCATGTCCACTTCCCGTTTCGTCCATCTCCACGTCCACACCGAGTTTTCGCTGGCGGATTCGACCATCCGTGTCCCGGCGAAGCCCGATCAGGCCGACCCCAAGAAAGCCAAACAGGCCAACCTGCTCAGCCGCTCGGTAGAGATGCAGGCGCCCGCGCTGGCCGTCACCGACCTGAACAACATGTTCGCGCTGGTGAAGTTCTACAAGGCTGCCGAAGGCGTGGGAGTCAAGCCGATTGCCGGTGCCGACCTGCTCATCGCCGAGGAAGGCCAGGACCCGTGGCGGATGACGCTGCTGTGCCGCGACCGCGAAGGCTACCTGAGCCTGTCGCGCCTGCTCACCCGGGCGTGGATGGAAGGCCATCGCCCCGAAGGCGGCGTGGCGGTGCATCCGCAATGGCTCAAGGACGGCTGCCAGAACCTGTTCGCGCTGGCCGGCCGCGAGAGCCTGGCCGGACGGCTGGCGGCCGAAGGGCGCCACGATCTGGCCGAACAGCAGCTGGCCGACTGGCAGCGCGTGTTCGGCGATGGCCTGCACCTGGAGCTGACCCGCACCAAGCGCGACGGTGAAGAGGCCTTCAACCAGTTCGCGCTGATGGCCGCCGGCCAGCGCGGCCTGCCGGTGATCGCCAGCAATGACGTGCGTTTCCTGTCGCCGGAGGATTTCGACGCGCACGAAGCGCGCGTGTGTATTTCCACCGGCCGCGTGCTGGATGACCCCAAGCGTCCGCGCGAGTACAGCCGCGAGCAGTACCTGAAATCGCCCGAGCAGATGGCCGAGCTGTTCGCCGACATCCCCGACGCGATCGACAACACGCTGGCGCTGGCACAGCGCTGCAATCTCGAGATGCGGCTGGGCACCTACTTCCTGCCCAACTACCCGGTCCCCGACGACGAGACCCTGGACACCTGGATCCAGAAGATGTCGCGCGACGGTCTGGAAGAGCGCCTGCAGAAGAATCCGCTGGCGCCGGGCATGAGCCGCGAGGACTACTTCGAGCGCCTGGAGTTCGAACTCAACACTATCATCAAGATGGGCTTCCCCGGCTACTTCCTGATCGTGGCCGACTTCATCCAGTGGGGCAAGAACCAGGGCATCCCGATCGGCCCGGGCCGCGGTTCCGGTGCCGGTTCGCTGGTGGCGTGGGCACTGAAGATCACCGATCTGGACCCGCTGCCCTACAACCTGCTGTTCGAGCGTTTCCTCAACCCCGAACGCGTGTCGATGCCCGACTTCGACATCGACTTCTGCATGGACCGCCGCGACGAGGTGATCGACTACGTCGCGCGCAAGTACGGCCGCGAGCGCGTCAGCCAGATCATCACCTACGGCACCATGGCCGCCAAGGCGGTGGTGCGCGACACCGGCCGCGTGCTCGGCTTCCCCTACGGGCTGGTCGATGGCGTTTCCAAGCTGATCCCCAACATCCTCGGCATCCATCTGAAAGATGCGCTGGGCATGGGCAAGGAAGGCGCCAATTCGGAAATGGCCTCGCCGGAGCTGATCGCCCGCTATGAGAGCGAGGACGATGTCCGCGACCTGATCGATCTGGCATTGCAGCTGGAAGACCTCACCCGCAACGCCGGCAAGCACGCCGGCGGCGTGGTGATCGGCCCCGAGCCGCTGAGCGAGTTCTGCCCGCTGTACGCCGAACACGACGAGAACGGCCAGGGCAAGAATCCGGTCACCCAGTTCGACAAGAACGACGTGGAAGAAGTCGGGCTGGTGAAGTTCGACTTCCTCGGCCTGCGCACGCTGACCATCATCGACTGGGCGGTCAAGGCGATCAACAAGCGCCACGAGCGCGCCGGCATCCCGCCGGTGGACATCACCCAGATTCCGCTGGACGACGCGCCGACCTACAAGGACATCTTCGCCAACGGCAACACCGGCGCGGTGTTCCAGTTCGAATCCTCGGGCATGCGCCGCCTGCTCAAGGACGCCCGTCCTGACCGCTTCGAAGACCTGATCGCGCTGGTGTCGCTGTACCGCCCCGGCCCGATGGACCTGATTCCCTCCTTCAACGCGCGCAAGCACGGGCAGGAAGAAATCATCTATCCCGATCCGCGCACCGAAGCCATCCTGAAAGACACCTACGGCATCATGGTGTACCAGGAGCAGGTGATGCAGATGGCGCAGATCGTCGGCGGCTACTCGCTGGGCGGCGCCGACCTGCTGCGCCGCGCGATGGGCAAGAAGGTGCCGGCCGAAATGGCCAAGCACCGCGAGATCTTCCGCGAAGGTGCGGCCAAGGGCGGCGTCGACGGACCCAAGGCCGACGAGATCTTCGACCTGATGGAGAAGTTCGCCGGCTACGGTTTCAACAAATCGCACGCCGCCGCCTACGCGCTGGTCAGCTACCAGACCGCGTGGCTCAAGCGTCACTATCCGGCCGAGTTCATGGCCGCGACGCTGTCCTCGGACATGGACAACACCGACAAGATGGTCGGCTTCCTGGCCGAAGTGCGCAATCTCGGCCTGACGGTGCTGCCGCCGCGCGTGAACGAATCGGCCTACATGTTCGAGGCCGCCAACGCCGACACCATCCGCTACGGCCTGGGCGCGATCAAGGGCGTCGGCCAGGGCGCCTGCGAGGCGGTGGTCGAAGAGCGCGAACGCAACGGTGAGTACGCCTCGCTGCTGGATTTCTGCGCGCGCATCGAATCGGGCAAGCTCAACCGGCGCACGCTGGAAGCCATGATCAACTGCGGCGCGCTCGATGGCCTGGGCACGAACCGCGCCACGCTGATGCTGCAGCTGCCCGAAGTGCTCAAGGCCACCGAGCAGATGGCGCGCGAGAAGGCCTCCGGACAGAATTCGCTGTTCGGCGCTCCGGATCCGGTCAACACCGCGCTGCAGCTGGACCTGCCGGAAAGCAAGGAATGGGCACTGGGCCAGCTGCTGGAAGGCGAGCGCGAGACACTGGGCTTCTACCTCAGCGGCCACCCGTTCGATCCCTTTGCCGACGACGTCAAAGAGCTGGTCGGCACCGATCTGGGCGGGCTGGAAAAGCTGATCCCCCCGGCGCGTCCCGGCAAGGACGGCGAAAAGCGCGCCTGGCGCCAGGAAGCCCCGGTGATCCTGGCCGGCATGGTGGTGGGGGTGCGCCGCAAGGGCGAGAGCCAGGTCTTCATGCAGCTGGAAGACGGCAAGGGCCGCGTGGAATGCAGCGCGTTCACCGATGGCCTGGCCGAGTTCGGCCACCTGATGACCAAGGACCGCATCCTGGTGGTCAAGGGTGGCCTGCGCGAGGACGAGTTCAACGGCGGCTATGCGTTGCGCATCCGCCAGTGCTGGGACTACGAGCAGCTTTGCGCCGACCATGCGATCCGCCTGTCACTGCGCGTGGATGCGCGCGACGGCCCGGTCTGGCAGCGCATCGATGCACTGCTGGACACCCATCGCCCCGGTCGCACACCGCTGCGTGTGGACCTGCTGCTCAAGGATAAGACCGGCAGCATCGCCGGCATGCTCGATCTGGGCGGCAGCGGTGCGGTCCGTGTCAGCACCAAACTGATCGATGCACTGCGCGAAGATCCCGCAGTGCGCACGGTCAAGGTCAAATGCAGCCCGCCGTGGGCCAATTGACCGGACGCACGCGTACGGGTTGATCTGACGCGTTCGGCTACACTTCCCCCCTTTAGAATTCATGACGGTTTCCGATGAACCCGAACTACCTCGATTTCGAGCAACCCATCGCTGATCTGGAAGCCAAGATCAAGGACCTGCGCAGTGCCAGCGCCGGGCCGGCGGTCAATGTCGATGCCGAGGTCAAGGCGTTGGAAGACAAGCTACGCCTGCGTACCGCGCAGATCTTCCGCAACCTCACGTCGTGGCAGGTACTGCAGGTGGCGCGCCATCCGTCGCGCCCGTATCCGCTGGATTACATCCGCATCTTCTGCGATGAATTCCAGGAACTGGCGGGCGATCGCGCCTTCGCCGATGACAAGGCCATTGTTGGCGGCCTGGCCCGTATCGGCGGCCGCCCGGTGATGCTGATCGGCCACCAGAAAGGCCGTGACACCAAGGAAAAGGTACGTCGCAACTTCGGCATGCCCAAGCCCGAGGGTTACCGCAAGGCGCTGCGCCTGATGAAGATGGCCGAGCGCTTCAAGCTGCCGGTGCTGACCCTGATCGACACCGCCGGCGCCTGGCCCGGCATCGACGCAGAGGAGCGTGGCCAGTCCGAGGCGATTGCCCGCAACCTGATGGAAATGGCCGAGCTGAAGGTGCCGGTGATCTGCACCGTGATCGGCGAGGGCGGCTCCGGCGGCGCGCTGGCGCTGGGTGTGGGCGACCGCACCCTGATGCTCGAATACAGCGTCTACTCGACCATCAGCCCGGAAGGCTGCGCCTCGATCCTGTGGAAGGACGCCGGCAAGGCCAAGGATGCGGCCGAGCAGCTGGGCATGATCGCCTCGCGCCTGAAGGGGCTGGGTCTGATCGACAAGGTGATCCGCGAGCCGATCGGCGGCGCCCACCGCAATCCGACGCAGATGGGCAAGCGACTGAAGGCCGTGCTGCTCAACGAGCTGGACGCGCTGGAAAAGCTGGGCGTGGAGGAACTGCTGGAGCAGCGCTACAAGCGCCTGCGCAGCTATGGAGCCTACGAGGCGGCCTGAGCCCGCCGGCGCAATCGCGCTCTGAACAGAAGGCCGGCATTGCCGGCCTTTTTGTTGACTCCCACACGACACCGCCAGGTCCACAATCCTCACCAGCACCCGTCAAGGGCAAGGCGATGAATACCGGAACGAAAGTGGTGGCCAGCGCCTCGGCGGTGGTTGCCGGCGTCTATCTGCTGGCCTGCGGCTTTCTGGCCGTCAATGCCCGCGCCCTGCTCTACCACCCTGCCCCGCGCGATCCCGCCACGCCCCACTGGACGCTGCAACGCGACGACGCACGGATCCTGATCAGCAGCAATCAGCGGCAAAGCCCGCATCTGGTGCTGTACTTCGGCGGCAACGCCGAGGACGTGGCGCAGACGCTACCGCTGCTGGAGCGCGCCTTCCCCGATGCCGGCATCCATGCCATGCACTATCGCGGCTACGGCGGCAGCTCGGGCATGCCGAGCGAGTCGGCGCTGATCGCCGATGCGTTCTCGCTGTATGACACCCTCGCCGCAGATGCCGGTCGTATCACCGTGATCGGCCGCAGCCTGGGCTCGGGTGTCGCCGTGCAGCTGGCCGCCGCGCGCACTGCCGACCGGCTGGTGCTGGTCACGCCCTACGGCAGCATCGCCGGGCTGGCGGCGCGGATGTTCTCGCTGTTTCCGGTGCGCTGGCTGCTGCGCGACCACTACGAGTCCTGGCGCTTCGCCGGCCACATCCGCGCCCCCAGCACGCTGATCATCGCCGGCCGCGATACGGTGATCCCCAACGACAGCTCGTTGCAGCTGGCCCGTCATTTCCGCCCCGGCCTTGCCGAGGTCATCACCTTCGCCGACGCCGACCACAGCGACATCACCCGACACCCGCAATTCGTCGCCGCCCTGCGCCACGGCACCGCGCCGGTGTCATGAGCACGTCCGCTGCAGCGTGGAGTGCGCAACAAAAAGGCCGGCAATGCCGGCCTTTTCATCTCATTTCCTGATCCCCTCAGAACGGCTTGGCCAGCACCAGGTAGACAATGGCGATGAACAGCACCAGCGGCAGCTCGTTGAACCAGCGCAGCGCGCGCGAGGACGGCAACGCCTTGCCCTTGAGCGTGCCCTTCAACCAGCGCCCGGTGACGCTGTAGTAGACCAGCAGCAACACCACCAGTCCGAGCTTGGCATGCAGCCAGCCGGCTGCCCCCGGTGCGACCATGGTCGGGAAATCGGGCAGCACCTTGTAGCCCAGCCACAGCACCAGTCCAAGCAGGAAGCGATGCCGAACATGATGTGGCCGAAGCGGTACAACCGCTTGCCCATCAGCTGCAGCCGCTCCACCACGGCAGCCTGCCCTGCGGTTTCGGTGAGGTTGACCAGGATGCGCGGCAGGTAGAACACGGCCGCCATCCATGCCACCACGAACACCAGATGGAACGTCTTGACCCAGAAGTACGACTGCATGCACTGGCCCCTTTGGCGGCGTAGGATGGTCGCCATTTTCACCGATCCACCTCCCCTGCGCACATGCACGACAAACAGTACGACGCCGCCTACTTCCAACGCTGGTACCGGCGCGATGACATCGGCGGTCCCGCGCGTCTGGCGCGCAAGGTGCAGCTGGCCGTGGCCACGGCCGAGTACTACCTGGAACGTCCGGTCCGCAGCGTGCTGGATATCGGCTGCGGCGAGGGCGCCTGGCGCGCGCCACTGCTGAAGCTGCGGCCGAAACTGCAGTACATGGGCTTTGACAGCAGCGCGTACGCGGTGCGCCGCTATGGCCGCACCCGCAACCTGCATCTGGCCGGCTTCGGTGATTTCCAGTGGCTGCGCCCGTGCGCACCGGTGGACCTGCTGGTGTGTTCGGATGTCATGCACTACGTGCCCAGCCGCGAGTTGCGACAGGGGCTGCAAGGCCTGGCCGAGCTGTGCGGCGGCGTCGCGTTCCTGGAAACCTTCACCGCCGAAGACGACTTCCATGGCGACCACGACGGTTTCCAGCAGCGTGCGGCCAGCTGGTATCGCCGCCAGCTGCGTAGCGCCGGCTTCCAGTCCGTGGGCTCGCACTGCTGGCTCGGGCCGGCCTTCGACGAGGATGTCGCCGCGCTGGAACAGGGCCGCTGAGCCTCGCCGCCCGCGTTTAACGCCGCCAGCGCCAGAGTGCGCTATGCTGCGCAGCAACATATGACCATACATAATCAGTGATCCATGCTTTATCAATTGCATGAGTTGACCCGCAACCTGCTCGCGCCTTGGGTTCACCAGGCCCAGGCCAATGCGGCGTTCTTCAACAATCCTGGCCACTGGTGGTCATCCATGCCCGGGGCCGATCGGCTGGCAGCGATGAACGAGCTGTTCCACCGCATCGGCAAGGACTACGAAAAGCCCGAGTGGAACATCCACGAGCTGGAACTGGACGGCGAGATCGTGCCGATCGCCCAGCTCACCGAGGTGGAAAAGCCGTTCTGCAAGCTGCTGCGCTTCAAGCGCCACAGCAACGAGGCTTCCAAGGTCGAGGAACTGCTGGCCCAGCCGATCGTGCTGGTGGTGGCGCCGCTGTCCGGCCACCACGCCACGCTGCTGCGCGACACCGTGCGCACGCTGCTGCGCGACCACCGCGTCTACGTCACCGACTGGATCGACGCGCGCATGGTGCCGGTGGAACAGGGCGAGTTCGGCCTGGACGATTATGTGGAGTACGTGCAGGAGTTCATCCGCCACCTCGGCGCGGAGAACGTGCATGTGGTCAGCGTCTGCCAGCCGACCGTGCCGGTGCTGGCCGCCGTCTCGCTGATGGCCAGCCGCGGCGAAACCACCCCGCGTTCGCTGGTGATGATGGGCGGCCCGATCGATGCGCGCTGCAGCCCCACCGCGGTGAACAACCTGGCGACGCGCAATCCGCTGTCGTGGTTCGAGAACAACGTCATCCACACCGTGCCGGCGCCGTTCCCCGGCCAGGGCCGCCGGGTGTATCCGGGCTTCCTGCAGCATGCCGGTTTCGTATCGATGAATCCCAGCCGCCACTTGATGTCGCACTGGGATTTCTATACCGATCTGGTCAAGGGCGACATGGACGATGCCAACGCCCACCGCCAGTTCTACGATGAATACAACGCGGTGCTGGACATGCCGGCGCAGTTCTACCTGGACACCATCAAGGTGGTGTTCCAGCAGTTCCTGTTGCCACGCGGCGAGTGGTATGTGCGCGGCGAGCGCGTGGATCCGTCGGCCATCCGCAACACCGCATTGCTGAGCATCGAAGGCGAGCTGGACGACATCGCCGGCCTCGGCCAGACCGAGGCGGCGCAGGCGCTTTGCACCGGTATTCCGGCCTCGCGCCGCAGCCACTTCATCGTCGAGGGCGCCGGCCACTACGGCATCTTCAGTGGCCGCCGCTGGCGCGAGGTGGTTTACCCCACCGTGCGCGACTTCCTGGCCCGCCATGCGCAGCCGGCCACAGCTGCCAAGCCACGCAAGAAGGCCGCCGCCGGCAGCAACGTCACCCCGCTGCGGCGTCGCGCGCAGCGCTGATGCCGGAAGTGAACGCAAAAGGGCGGGATGCGCGAGCACCCCGCCCTTTCTGTTTGCCCGGACGGCTTACAGGCGAACCAGCAGATGCTTGGCCAGCGCGCCGTGCAGCTTGCCGATGCCGCGTGCCAGATGCAGGGTGCCCAGCAGCAGCAGCAGGCCGGCCACCACCGTCAACGGCCACATCCAGAACGGCGAGCCGATATTGACCCCGTCGATCCAGATCCCGACCGGCTGCCCGAACAGCAGATCGGCCAACGGTGCGAACACCAGTGCCAGCGACGTCGACAGCAAGGCCGTTGCCAGCGTGAAGTACAGCGTTCCCAGCGGCAGCATCAGCAGGAAATACAGCATCGTCAGCCATGTCCGGCCGTCGGAGAACATCGCCCCGATGCGCTGCAGCCAGCCCTGGCTGCGGTCGGTATAGGCCGGCCGGCGCGGCATGCGCACCCCCAGCAGGGTCTCGATGATGCGACCTTCCAGCAGCGACAGCACCCTCACCGAGCCCAGGAACAGCAGCAGGATCGGGATGCCGATGATCAGGATCAGCAGGCCCAGCGACAGGCTCATGCCCGTCACCACCCAGGTGAAGAAGAAGGTGCCGGTCACCAGCGACAGCAGCATGTAGAACAGCGCGCCATAGGTGTGCGGATCGAGCACCACCCCGAACAGCCGCATCAGCAGCGAACGCGGCGGCGCGGCAGGCGGCTCGGCCTGTGCGGCTTGCGCTGAA
>NZ_BAZI01000090.1 GCF_001310775.1 Stenotrophomonas pictorum JCM 9942 | reverse complement strand
CGCGCGGCCGCGTCGGCCTCGCGCATGGTGCTGGCCAGCTCGGCGGTATAGATGCCGGTGGGCACGGCGATGATGCTGTAGCCGATCAGGATCAGCACCGAGGTGACGAAACGGCCCAGCACGGTCTGCGGCACGATGTCGCCGAAGCCGACGGTGGTCATTGTCACCACCGCCCAGTACATGCTGCTGGGGATGCTGGTGAAGCCGTGATTGGGCCCTTCGATCACGTACATCAGCGCGCCGGCGATGATGGTGATGGTGACCACGGTGAACAGGAACAGCAGCACCTTGCGCCGGCTGCGCCACAGCGACAGCATCAGGATGCCGCTCTCCTCGACGTAGCGGGTCAGCTTGAGGATGCGGAACACGCGCAGGATGCGCAGCGCCCGCACCACCAGCAGGCTCTGCGCGCCGGGAATGAACAGCGACAGGTAGGTGGGCAGGATCGCGGCCAGATCGATGATGCCCCAGATGCTGACCGCGTAGCGCAGTGGCCGCCGCACCACCGCCAGCCGCAGGAGATACTCGGCGGTGAACAGCAGGGTGAAGCCCCACTCGACCACATACAGCCAGCTGGCATGGGCGGCGTGGAAGCGTTGCACGCTGTCGAACATCACCACCAGCACGCTGGCGATGATGGCGTAGACCAGCAGCAGGTCGAAGTTGCGCGAGGGGCGGGTGTCGTGCCGGTAGATGATGTCGAACCAGTGGCGACGCCAGCCCGATTCGGTGGCGGGATTGAGCTGGGGAGCGGAGAACGGGCGCATGCCCTGCATTGTGCCGCAGCTGTTGGAATGGGGGAGAATGGGCGACCAATCCGCCGCCGATACCCCGATACCGTCATGACCGCTGCCAATGCCGATGCGCTGTTGTCCCTGTCCAACTACTACCTGCCGGTCTACAAGCCGCGCCAGCTGGTGCTGGAGCGAGGCCAGGGGGCGCGTCTGTGGGACACGCAGGGCCGTGAGTTCATCGATCTGGCCGCCGGCATCGCCGTGTGCAGCCTGGGCCACAACAACGCCGAGCTGAAGGCCGCGCTGTTCGCGCAGGCCGACAAACTCTGGCACACCAGCAACATGTTCTACAGCGAGCCGCCGCTGCACCTGGCGCAGGAGCTGGTGGAGGCCTCGCGTTTCGCCAAGCGGGTGTTCCTGTGCAATTCCGGCGCCGAGGCCAACGAAGTGGCGATCAAGTTGGTGCGCAAGTGGGCCAGCGCCCAGGGGCGCGACGCAGCCAAGCGCTACATCGTCACCTTCCGCGGCAGCTTCCACGGCCGCACCCTGGCTACGGTCACCGCCACCGCCCAGCCCAAGTACCAGGAAGGCTACGAGCCGCTGCCCGGTGGCTTCCGTTATGTGGACTTCAACGACGTCGCCCAGCTGGAGGAGGCGATGGCCGCTGGCGACGTGGCCGCGGTGATGTTCGAGCCGGTGCAGGGCGAGGGCGGAGTGATGCCGGCCAGCGCGGAGTTCATGCGCCGTGCCCGCGAACTGTGCGACCAGCACGACGCACTGCTGGTGCTGGACGAGATCCAGGTCGGCATGGGCCGCAGCGGCGAGCTGTTCGCACACTGGCATTGGGGGGTGACCCCGGACATCGTGACCCTGGCCAAGGCCTTGGGCTGCGGTTTCCCGATCGGCGCGATGCTGGCCGGACCGAAGGTGGCCGACATCATGGGCGTGGGCGCGCACGGCAGCACCTTCGGCGGCAACCCGCTGGCCGCCGCCGTCGCCCGCGTGGCGCTGCGCAAGCTGGCATCGGACGAGATCAAGGCCAACGTGCTGCGCCAGTCGGCCGCGTTGAAGGCTGGACTGGAAGCCATCGGCGAAGAGTTCGGCGTGTTCGAGCAGGTGCGTGGCATGGGCCTGATGCTCGGCGCAGTGCTCAAGCCGGACTACCGGGCCGACATCGGCGCGCTGCTGGATCTGGCCGCCGAGAAGCAGGTGCTGATCCTGCAGGCCGGCACCAGCGTGCTGCGCTTCGTGCCGGCGTTGAACATCACCGACGAGGAAGTGGCCGAAGGCTCAAACGCGTACGCGAGGCGATTGCGGCTTACATGGCTTCGCGCTGATCGCGGTCATTGCCGTCCAAGGAAGAGGCCGCCGCTGTATGCAGGCGGCCTTTTCTGTGTGTGCCCGGTACTGCGGCACCCTGCGCAGTAACCGGGGGCGGTGAGCAGCGCCTGCCACCGGTTTGGTGGCGCGGGTGCTAGGTATTTCCAGCCATCAGTCGGGATGAGTGATGCCATGCCTACCTATCGAAGATAGGGCGCTGGGAGGAACGCAGGACCGTGCGCGACAACCATCTCCTAGGCTTGGCCGAGACACTCACCGCCTCACCGCCGTAGCTGGGCCGGGTGGAAACCTCGGGCACGGTGCCGCTGTCGTGGCAACAGGGAATGCCTCCGTCGGTACTGGCGTGGCTTTGATAAATACGATTAGAATCCGCGCGGGGTCACATTTCCAATGTCTACTGGTTGCGCCGTTATGGCGTTATCTGCTTGCCATTGGCGTGTTGCTTGGGGTTTCTCGCGCCATTCACTGGCATGGCAGGCAGTTGCGTCAGGCGCTCCTGCGCGCCTGAAGAACTGGCTGGCTGTTCGTCTGGCTCTGCCGGTCCAGCCATGCGCCCGTAACAGGGCACCGGTCTATCAGGTGCTGCCCGTGTGGACCCACCTCGCCTGCATCTCCGCGTGCTGTGCAACTGCGCTGTTGCAGGTTGTTTCTCCGCCTTGGGGTCGCCTTTTGGCCGGGTGGTGATCCGTTTTCTTCTATTCCTGTTGTCGTGTTCTGGAGATGCATGCATGCCGTTCCTCCGCAGGTTCCTGATCCTCGCTTTTGCCCTGTTCCCGCTGCTGGTGGTGGCTTCGGCGCAGGCGGCGATCACCGCGCGCGTTACCTACCAGACCCATGCCGCGTACCTCGCCAACGGCAACCCGGCGCCGGGTACGCTGGTGTTCCTGCGCAGCCCGGCCGATGGCGACCAGAACAACGCGGTCGGGGTGGCATGGCAGGAGCTCAACGGCAATGTCAGCAACCTGCCAGTCAACCTGGGCAACACACCGGGCTGGTTCAGGGTCGTCTACAACGACAGCGGGGCGTACCAGGCCATAGGCTGCACCACCAGCCCGCTGAGCCACTCCAATTTCCAGTACCTGGCCGATGGCCAGAGCATCGACATCACCATCACCTGCACGATGCCGCCGCCGAATGTCACCGACGCCAGGATCAGCATTGCCGGCGCCACCGGCAACGGCGGTGTCTTCCGGCGCGGTGATACCGTCACTGCCAGCTGGAACAACACCGCCAGCGGCGACAACAACGCCGGCATCACCGGCGTGACGGTGGACTTCAGCCAGTTCGGCGGCGGGGCCGCCGTGGCGGCGACAAACAATGCCGGCACCTGGACCGCCTTCTGGGCGGTCGCCGCCGGCATCACCGCCAGCAACCGCAATGTCAGCATCACCGCCAGCAACAGCACTGGCAGCACCACCCGGGCCGACACCAGCAACGCCACGGTGGACAGCGTTGTGCCCACTGTCGTCAGCATCGCCCCAGCGAGCGGGGCCTCGGCCAGCAATACCACGGTGAATTTCACGGCCAGCTTCAGTGAGGGGGTGACCGGTGTTTCCACCGACGATTTCACCCTGGTCGGGACCGGCAGCGCAACAGGCAGCATCGCCAGCGCTTCCGGCAGCGGCAGCAGCTACACCGTCACCGTCAATGGCATCACCGGCAACGGTACGCTCAAGCTCAACCTCAACGCGTCCACCAATATCAGCGATACGGCTGGCAACAGCGGCCTGGCCGCTTTCACCGCCGGCACGACACATACCGTAGCCATTGCAACGGCGCCAGGCGCTCCGACCATCGGCACGGCCACGGCCGGTGATGCGCAGGCCTCGGTGACCTTCACAGCTCCGGCCAGCAATGGCGGCTCGGCGATCACGGGCTATACGGTCACCTCCAATCCGGGGGGCATCACCGCTGGTGGCAACGGTTTCACCACCTCGCCCATCACCCTGAGCGGCCTGAGCAATGGCACTGCCTACACCTTCACGGTGACCGCGACCAACGCGGTTGGGACCAGTACGGCGTCGGCCGCGAGCAACAGCGTGACGCCGAAGGCCAACCAGACCATCACCTTCACCAACCCCGGCGCGCAGAACTTCGGCACCACGCCAACGCTGACTGCCACTGCCTCCTCCAGCCTGCCGGTGAGCTTCAGCTCGGCCACCACCGGGGTATGCACCATCACCAGCGGCGGCAGCCTGACCTTCATCACCGCCGGCAGCTGCACCATCAATGCCGACCAGGCCGGCAATGCCGCGACCAATGCCGCCACGACCATCAGCCAATCGTTCCTGGTCAATGCGGTAGCACCTGGGGCACCTGTGATCGGCACCGCTACAGCGGGCAATACCCAAGCCAGCGTGAGCTTCAGCGCGCCGGCCAATACCGGGGGCAGCAGCATCACCGGTTATACCGTTACCGCCAATCCCGGCGGTGCCACGGCCAGCGGTGCCGCTTCGCCGCTGCTGGTCAGCGGGCTGAGCAACGGGCAGGCCTACACCTTCACGGTGACTGCCAGCAATGTGGCCGGTACCGGTCCGGCCTCGGCCGCTTCCAACGCGGTGACGCCGGCCGCGCCGCAGGTCATCACCTTCGCCAACCCCGGCGCGCAGAACTTCGGCACCACCCCGACCCTGACGGCCAGCGCTGATTCCAACCTGCCGGTGAGCTTCAGCTCGGCCACCACCGCGGTATGCACCATCACCAGCGGCGGCAGCCTGACGTTCATCACCGCCGGCAACTGCACCATCAACGCCGACCAGGCCGGCAATGCGGCCTGGCTGGCGGCCAGCCAGGTCAGTCGCAGCTTCACCGTCAATCCGGTCGTGCCGGGAGCTCCGACGATTGGTACGGCCACCGGCGGTGATACCCAGGCCAGCGTGAGCTTCAGCGCGCCGGCCAATACCGGGGGCAGCAGCATCACCGGTTATACCGTTACCGCCAATCCCGGCGGTGCCACGGCCAGCGGTGCCGCTTCGCCGCTGCTGGTCAGCGGGCTGAGCAACGGGCAGGCCTATACCTTCACGGTGACCGCCAGCAATGTGGCCGGCACCGGTCCGGCTTCGGCCGCTTCCAACGCGGTGACGCCGGCCGCGCCGCAGGTCATCACCTTCACCAACCCCGGCGCGCAGAACTTCGGCACCACCCCGACCCTGACGGCCAGCGCTGATTCCAACCTGCCGGTGAGCTTCAGCTCGGCAACCCCCGCGGTGTGCACGATCACCAGTGGTGGCCTGCTCGGGTTCGCCAGTACCGGCAGCTGCACCATCCATGCCGACCAGCCGGGCAATGCCAGCTACCTGCCTGCCCCCCGGGTCAGCCGGACCTTCAGCGTCAACGGGGTGGTTCCCGGCGCGCCGACCATCGGTACGGCCACGGTCGCCGGTGCCAGCGCGGTGAGCGTGGGCTTCAGCGCCCCGCTGTTCGATGGTGGTGCGGCCATCACTGGCTACACCGTCATTTCCAGCCCGGGCGGCTTCACCGCCACCGGCGCTGGCTCGCCGATCACCGTGACCGGGCTGACGCCGGGGACGAGCTATACCTTTGTGGTCACCGCCACCAATGCCAACGGCACCGGTGCGGCCTCGGCCCCGTCCAATGCGGTCACGCCGGTGCCGCCACTGGCGGTGGCGCCGGTGAGCGCCACCGTGGCCTATGGGACGGCCAGTCCGATCAGCCTGGCCATCACTGGCGCGGCCTCCTCGGTGGCGGTGGCCACGGCACCGGCCCATGGCACTGCGGTGGCCAGCGGCACCACCATCACCTACACCCCGGCGCCCGGCCATGCCGGCAGCGACAGCTTCAGCTACACCGCCAGTGATGCCTACACCACCACCGCCGCGGCGACGGTGAGCATCACCGTCAGTGCACCGACCGTGGTGATCGATACCGCCAGCCTGGCCGTGGCCACGGCAGACAGTGCGTATACGCAGATCCTGAGCAGCAGTGGCGGCGCCTCGCCTTACCGCTATGCACTCAGCAGCGGCACCCTGCCGGCGGGCCTGAGCCTGTCGGCCAGCGGCACACTGTCGGGTACGCCGACGGCCACCGGCACCTTCGCCTTCGATGTCACCAGCACCGACAGCAGCACCGGTACCGGGCCGTTCTCGGCCACACGCAGCTACAGCCTGCAGGTGGATGCGCCGCTGCTGGCGGTGGCGCCGGTGAGTGCCACCATCGGCTACGGCGCAGGCCCCAGCCCGGTCAGCCTGGCCATCACCGGCGTGGCCTCCTCGGTGACCGTGGTCTCGGCCCCGGCCCATGGCAGTGCAGTGGCCAGCGGCACCACCATCACCTACACCCCGGCGCCAGGCCATGCCGGCCCGGACAGCTTCAGCTACACCGCCAGTGATGCCTACACCACCACCGCCCCTGCGACGGTGAGCATCACCGTCAGTGCGCCGTCGCTGTCGTTGACCACGTCCACCTTGCCGGCTGCAACCGGCAGTGCGGCCTATGCGCAGACGCTGGCAGCCAGTGGCGGCAGTGCACCGTACCGCTATGCCGTCAGCAGTGGTGCCTTGCCGCCGGGGCTGGTACTGGCCAGTGATGGCTCGCTCGGCGGTACGCCGACCCTGGCTGGCAGTTTTGCCTTTGCGATCACCGTCACCGACAGCAGTACCGGAACCGGGCCGTTCACTGCCACCCAGGGCTATGTGCTGGTGGTGGGTGCCCCGGTGCTGACCGTGGATCCTTTGCCCGTTGCCACCGGCGGGCAGGCGTATCGGGTGCAGCTCAGCGCGCAGGGCGGTGCCGCCCCCTACGCCTTCAGCGTTGGGGCGGCACGCTGCCACCGGGGCTGGTGCTGTCGGCCAGCGGCGAAGTCAGCGGCGTTCCGACCGCCGCCGGCAGCTACGAGTTCTCGTTGCAGGTCGCCGATGCCAATGGCTTCACCACGACCCAGGCGTTCACCCAGGTGGTCGATGCCGGCAGCCAGCTGATCCAGGCGTTTGTGGCCACCCCGGAGGCACCCGTGTTTGCACCGGGTGGCACCTTCGCCCTCAGCGCCAGCGGTGGTGCCTCGGGCAATCCGGTGGTGTTTGCCAGCCTCACCCCGACCGTCTGCCAGGTGCAGGGCAGCACGGTGACGATGCTGACGGCCGGGCAGTGCAGCCTGAGCGCCGACCAGGCCGGCAATGCGACCTACCAGGCCGCTGCCCAGGTGCGGCTGGATGTCGCCATCGCGCTGGCAACCCCGGAACTGGGCTGGATCGATGACATCAGCAAGGTCTACGGCGAGGATGCCTTCGAGCTGCCCGAGCCGCAGAGCAGCAGCCCGGGGACCTTCAGCTTCAGCAGTTCCGATCCGGCGGTGGCCACGGTCAGCGGCCGTACCGTCACCCTGGTCGGCGAAGGTGTCACCGTGCTGACGGCGACCCAGGCGGCGACGGCCAATTACACCGCTGCCGCGATCCAGGTGCGGCTGCTGGTCAGTGCCCGCCCGAACCCGGCCGCTGATCCGCGCGTGGCCAGTGGCCTGCAGGCGCAGGTCGATGCCAGCGTGCAGTTTGCCCAGATCCAGTCGGGCAACATCCGTGACCGCCTGCGTCAGGTGCGTGGCGGTTCTGTCAGCAACGACTTCCGCTTTGCGCTCACCCAGGCCGGTGGCCAGGGCGTGCCCGGGCTGACCCTGCCCAAGGCCGCGGCCGATTCGGTAATGCCGCGCCTGCCCGAGGGCTGGGGTATGTGGGTGGCCGGCAGCGCCAGCTTCGGCAGGAGCGGACGCACAGGCCTGGCTGGCGGTGGCGCAGACTTCAGCAGCCGTGGCCTCACCGTGGGCATTGACCATGCCGTGCACGAGCAGGTGCTGCTGGGCATGGCCGGCAGCTGGGCGCGCCAGGACACCGACCTGGACAGCAGCTCCTCGCGGCTGGATGCCGACCAGCGCTCGCTGGCGGTGTATGGCCTGTGGCGGGTCGGCGGCAACCTGTTCGTTGACGGCATGCTGGCCAATGGCTGGCTGGACTTTGACAGCGTGCGCTGGAACGACCTGGCCCAGGGCAGTGCCCAGGGCCAGCGCAGTGGCCAGCAGTGGTTCGGTTCGTTGACCTTCGGCCATGAACGCCACAATCCGGCTGGCATGGCACTGACCAGCTACGGCCGTTACGACTGGCACCGCGCCACCCTGGATGGCTACAGCGAAAGCGGGCTGGGGGCATTCGACCTGGTCTACGGCCGCCAGCGCGTGGTCAACAACGCACTGGCCCTGGGCGTGCAGGGCAGCTTCCAGCTCACCCGTGACTGGGGCAGCCTGCGTCCACACTGGACCGTGGAATACCGCAGCGCGCTGGACAACCGCGGCCAGGCCACGATCAATTACGTGATGCGGCCGGCGGCCAGCGACTACGTGCTGGACCTGCGCAGCTACAACGATGACCTGCTCTCGCTGGGTGCCGGGATGGACCTGCAGCTGGACAGCGGCTGGCTGTTCTCGCTGCTGCTGGGGCATGAGCAGGGCCGCAATGCGATGCGCAGCAACAGCATCGGCTTGCAGGTGCGCTACGGGCAGCAGGGGGCTAACGCGCCGATGTACAGCGATGCGCCTGGCGCGCAACCGGTCGGCGGTTCTGCGCGTTCCTGTGGCGGTTCTTCCATGCGCTGTAACGCCCCACCGGGTGCTCAGCCAGGTGATCGACAACAACGCCGGCGAAAGCCGGCGTTGTTGTTTCATCGCAGCCCACCGTGCAGTGCCAGGGCGTTGGTTTGCCTACAGCAGCTGGTGGCGCTTCAGCAGCTTGCGCAGCGACTGGGTGTGGTGGGCGGTGTCGGCCAGCAGGCCGGCGGCGCGTGCACCTTGCACGTTGCGGAACAGATGATCGACGAACAGGGTGCAAGCCGGGGCACAGCGCAGGGTCGTACAGGCGGCGATGTAGGCGGCCGGATCGGGTTTGCGCACGCCCAGTGCCGCGCTGCACAGCACGGTAGTGCCGGGCAGCAGCTGTTCGATCACCGGCCGGGTGAGCGG
>NZ_BAZI01000089.1 GCF_001310775.1 Stenotrophomonas pictorum JCM 9942 | reverse complement strand
GCGGCGACCACACCCCGCGCAGCAGCCCCGGCGCGAACCAGTGGTTGCCGATCATCAGGCTCAGCGTCAGCGTGCTCACCACCACCATGCCGGTGGCTGCGCTCAGGCCACCGAGGAATGCGAACAGCGCGATACCCTCATGGCCGGCGGCGAATGGCAGCGCCAGGGTGTACATGTCGCTGGGCACCGTATCGCCCAGCAGCGCGGTGCCGGCGCGGGCCAGCGGCAGGATCGGCAACGCGATCAGCAGCAGGTACAGCGGAAACAGCCAGCGCGCGGTGCGCACATCGGCCGGATCCCGGCACTCCACCACCCCGACATGGAACTGGTGCGGCAGCAGGAACATCGCCAGTCCGCCCAGCAGCACCAGCGGGACGAAACCGCCGGCCGGGGCCGGGGCCGGCGAAGGGGATGGCGCCACGGCGGCCGCCGGCAGATCCCCCAGCCCGAACCAGACAAACGCGCCCAGCGCCAGCATCGCGGTGAGCTTGAACAGCGACTCCACCGCCATCGCCAGCACCAGCCCGCGGTTGTGTTCGGAAACACTGGCCCGGCGCGCACCAAACAGCATCGCGAACAGCGCCATCGCCAGCGCCACATACAGCGCGCTGTCGTGACACAGCGCCCCGCCCTGGCCGGCATCGGCGGAGCGGAAGGTGATCATGCTGAAGCTCATCGCCACCGCTTTGAGCTGCAGCGCGATATAGGGAATCAGGCCCAGCACCGTCACCAGCGTGACCGTGGCCGCCAGCCATGCATCGCGTCCCAGCCGTGCGGCGATCAGGTCGGCCAGCGAGGTGGCGTTGGTCTCGCGCGCCAGCCGCACCAGCCGCACCATCACCCCCATGGCCAGCGCATAGAACAGGATCGCGCCGACGAAGGTCGGCGGCAGCGGCCAGCCATAGCGCTTGGCCTGGGTCACCGTGCCGTAGAAGGTCCACGAGGTGCAGTGCACCGCCAGCGACAGCGCATACACATGCCGCCAATGCCGTGCGAACGCGGCCGGACGCCGCTCGCCGTACAGCGCCGTGCCGAACATCAGCGCCAGCCAGGCCAGCCCCGCCAGCGCCACCGTGACCAGACTCAACATGCCTGCCGCATCCCCTTGCCGTTGATCGCCCCCATCGGCGGAGGCGGACACAGAATACGAGAGCGGCGGCATGCCGTCAGACATGCCGCCGCCCGAGGTTGCTTCCGATCAGCCGATCAGAAGTTGTAACGCACCGACATGTACCAGTTGCGCGGCAGACCGTAGTAGGCGGTCTGGATGTTGCCGACGCTGGCGAACTCCTGGCCTTCGGTCTTGTACTGCTTGTCGGTCAGGTTGCGCACACCGGCGCGGATCTGCCAGGCCATCTGCGGCGAATCCCACACGCCGTAGGCGCCGACCAGCGTATAGGCGTCCTGGCTGAGCACTGCACGGTTGTCCACCGACAGCCAGGTGTCACCCCGGTAGGAGACATCCCCGCCGAAGGTCAGGTTGCCGTTGTCACCCAGCGAGAACACATGCTGCAGGGCGACGCGGGCGGTCCAGTCCGGCGAGAACGGCACGTGGTCGTGGCTCACGTTCGGATCGAAACCCGGGTAGGACGGATCCAGGCGGAAGTCCTCGAACTTGTCGTACTTGGCGTCCATCCAGCCCAGCTGCGCGCTCAGCGTGGTGGCCTCGCCCAGCAGCGCACTGCCTTCCAGCTCGATGCCCTTGATGTTGAGCTTGGCCGCGTTGAGCACCGGGAAGGTACCCACGTCCTGCGACACACGGGCCTGGAAGTCGCTGTAGTTGCTATAGAACGCCGCCGCGCTGCCGCGGAAACGGCGGTCGGCTGAGCTGCCCTTCAGGCCCAGCTCGTAGGTCCACACGTATTCCGGATCGAACTTGGCGTTCTGGGTGTCATAGACGGTATTGGCGCGGCCATTGAAGCCGCCCGACTTGAAGCCGCGGTTGGCCGACACATAGCCCATCAGGTCGTCGCTGAATTCCTTCTGCAGGCTGACCGACGGCGTTACCGCCGTCCACGAGGCCCTGGCATCGAACGCCACCGTTCCATTGAGGCTGGCGAACGGGGCACCCCAGAAGGTGCTGGTGGAGCGTTCGTAATCCTTTTTGTCCTTGGTCCAGCGCACGCCGGCGGCCACGGTCCAGGTCGGTACGAACTCCCAGTTCAGATGGGCGAACGCGGCGGTCGAGGTGGTGCTCAGGTCGTCCCGGATCGTGCGCAGGAACGGCACCTTGGCGCCCAGGAAGGAGAACAGGTCATCGGCGTAGGCTTCCTGGTACGACGGCACGTTCTCCTTCATGTAGTACGCACCGAAGGTGGCATGCACGTTGGAACCGTTGTCGTAATGCAGCTGGAACTCCTGGCTGCGCTGGTCCTGGTCCAGCGCCACCAGCACGTCGCCCAGTTCGTATTCGGAGGCGTCGATGTCGATGTACGACTGGGTCTTGAGCTTGCGGTAGGAACTGATGCTCTTGAGCATCCACTGTTCATTGATGTCCCAGTCCATCGCCAGCGACGCACCGGAGTGCTTCAGGTACTGTCCCTGGCCATCGGTGAACGAGGTCTGCGCACGACGGTTCCATTCACCGGTTTCGCCCGGCTGCAGCACGATCACGCCGGCCGGGGCCAGACTGGTCTGCAGCAGCGGCGCCATCGGCCGGCCCAGCGTCAAGGCCGCATCCTGCCGGGTGGTATCCAGCGACAGCACCGCACTGAAATTGTCGGTCGGCTTGAATGCCAGCTTCAGGCGCAGCGCCTCGGTGTCGTCATCGTTGTAGTGCTTGCCGGTAACGGCATCCTTCACGTAGCCGTCGTTGGTGATCTTGGCCCCGGCGATGCTGGCAGCCACGGTGTCACTCAACTTGCCCGACACATAGAAGCGGCCTTCCAGACGGCCATAGTCACCGGCGGTGACTTCCACCGCGCCGCCTTCGTTGTCGAACGGATTCTTGGTGGTCAGCTTGATCGCGCCACCGGTGGAGTTCTTGCCGTACAGGGTGCCTGCGGGCCGCGCAGCACTTCCAGCTGCTGGATGTCGAACAGCGAGAACAGTGCACCGTTGATGCGCGAGTAGTAGACGTCATCGACGTACATGCCCACGCCCGGATCGAAGGTCTGCAGCGCGTCGGGCTGGCCGATGCCGCGGATGAAGACGTTGACACTGTTGGCCGAACCACGGCCCTGGGCGATGTTCATGTTCGGAACGGCGCCCTGCAGCCCTTCCACGGTCGAGGCCTGCAGATCCTTGATCTGCTCCTCGCCGAAGGCGCTCACCGCCACCGGCACGTCCTGGATGGACTCGCTGCGGCGGCGTGCGGTGACGGTCACCTCGTCCAGCTGCGTGGCCTGGGTGCCGGCTGGTACGGCCTTCTGTTCCTGTGCCTGCACGAATGCGGCCGGCGCCAGCAGGATGCCACCGATGGCCATGCTCAGATACTTGCGCTTCATTGTCTCCCTCCTCCCGGGTATGACGTAGCGGCATGCGGATGCCGCCATGCTGCGCACGTTAACGGGACGTTAGGCGGCCGCGTATCGTCCCTTCGTACAGTGGGCCGCCCGGTCCGGGCTGCGGATACTCGCCGGCAACGTGATTGGCCGGGAGCCGTGGATGTCGTTTCTGATCGTATTGGCGGCCCTGTGCTTCCTGATGTTCGTGGCCTACCGTGGCTACAGCGTGATCCTGTTCGCGCCGGTGGCGGCGCTGGGCGCGGTGCTGCTGACCGATCCGTCGCTGGTCCAGCCGATGTTCACCGGGCTGTTCATGGACAAGATGGTCGGGTTCCTGAAGCTGTACTTCCCGGTGTTCCTGCTCGGCGCGGTGTTCGGCAAGCTGATCGAGATCTCGGGTTTTTCCAAATCCATCGTCAGTGCGACCATCAAGCTGGTCGGCGCACAGCGGGCGATGCTCTCCATCGTGCTGGTCTGCGGTCTGCTCACCTACGGCGGCGTGTCGCTGTTCGTGGTGGTGTTTGCGGTCTACCCGTTCGCCGCCGAGCTGTTCCGCCAGAGCAATATCCCCAAGCGGCTGATTCCCGGCACCATCGCGCTGGGCGCCTTCACCTTTACCATGGACGCGCTGCCGGGCACGCCGCAGATCCAGAACATCATTCCCAGCAGCTTCTTCGGCACCACCAGCTGGGCCGCACCGACGCTGGGCGTGATTGGGACGGTGATCATCCTGGCGCTGGGCATGGGCTATCTGGAATGGCGCCGCCGCGCCGCAATGGCCGCCGGCGAAGGCTATGCCGGCAGCGCGCCGCTGCTCAACGAACCGGAGCCCTTCCGCGGCGAAGCGCTGGCCCATCCGGCGGTGGCGCTGCTGCCGCTGTTGCTGGTCGGCGTTTCCAACTACCTGTTCACCCGCTGGATTCCCGGTTTCTACGGTGAAAGCCAGTCCTTCATCCCGGCGGTGATCGGCAATCCGGCACCGGTGGTCCAGGAAGTGTCGAAGATGGCCGCCATCTGGGCGGTACAGGGCGCGCTGCTGGTGGGCATCCTCAGCGTGATCGCCTTCGCCTGGAAGCCGGTGGTCAGCGCGTTTGCCGAGGGCACCAAGTCGGCCATCGGCGGCGCCATGCTGGCCTCGATGAACACTGCCTCGGAATATGGTTTTGGCGCGGTGATTGCCGCCCTGCCCGGCTTTCTGGTCGTGGCCAACGCGCTGGGCTCGATCCCCAATCCGCTGGTCAACGAAGCGGTGTCGGTGACGGCGATGGCCGGTATCACCGGCTCGGCCTCCGGCGGCATGTCCATCGCGCTGGCGGCGATGGCCGACAGCTTCATCGCCAACGCACAGGCCGCCGGCATTCCGATGGAGGTGCTGCACCGCGTGGCGGCGATGGCCTCCGGCGGCATGGATACCCTGCCGCACAATGGCGCGGTGATCACCGTGCTGGCGGTGACCGGCCTGACCCATCGCCAGTCCTACAAGGACATCTTCGCCATCACCGTCATCAAGACCCTGGCGGTGTTTGCGATCATCGGCGTCTACTACGCCACCGGGCTGGTCTGATCCGGCGCTGAGCTCGCCCTGGCTCCCAGGGCGTGCACCATCCGGGTCAGCCACAGACCGTCGCCATGGGGACGGCTCTGCCATCGCGCGTCGGGAATCGTGCAGACACGCCGGCCACGTGCCGGCCTGCGCATTGGTATCACCCGGGCAATCGCTGCGCCAGCGCGCCGCCTCCCCATGCTGGCCAGATGCACCGGTCCGGACGCAGGGGCTCCCATCCCCGGGCACCGCTGCCCCCTATCGGCCGCCTGGCAGATCCACGCTCCGCCGCCTGCATAAGCCCCAAAAAAAATCGCCCGGCTGCACGTCACTGTGCATCACCAGGCGATCTCTACATCCATGTTGGCATCCTGCCTTCCCCCGGCATCCTGCCTGTGAGCATCCGGCTCGATCGGGCTCCCTGGACCACCTGTCCCTCTGTGGTCTCATGCGATTCCGTTCCGCTCAGCGCCGCTCTATCGGTCTGGCAGCCGCCGTCGTGGCAGCCTTCTTGGCGGGGGCAGCTCCGGCCCCCACTTCGATCTGGTCCCGATTCCGTTCGACCGTCTTCAATCCGATCCCCTTGACCAGCGCCAGTTCCTCGACGCTTTTGAAGGGTCCGTTTGCCTGTCGGTGATCGACGATTGCCTGCGCCTTCGCTGGGCCGACATTCACCAATACCCGGTCCAGCTCCGCCGCAGAGGCGGTATTGATGTCGACCTTGTCCGTGGCATACGCCGATGCGGTCAACAACAACGCCAGAACCAATGACTTGAGCGTCACGGTAAAAAGCTTCATCGCTGCATTCCTTGTGGTTTGGATTGGAGTTGCCGGCATCCCCGCCGGCCAGACCAGTGTCCCGCGCCACGTGAACACAGCGTATCCGTCACACCGCTGTGACACAGCCAGCGAACTACCCGATCGCGTGTAGGAAAAACCCTACAAGCCGTCGGCGTAGAATGGTTGCACCTGACATTGCTACCGGAGTTCCAGATGGACAGCGCCAAGATCGGCCAATTTCTCAGCGACAAGTGGGACACCGATATCGTCCCGCAACTGGTCGATTACATCCGCATCCCCAACAAGTCGCCGATGTTCGACGCCAATTGGGTCGCCAATGGCTACATGGACCAGGCGGTGGACCTGATGGAGCGCTGGGCCAAGGCACAGAACATCCCCGGTCTGCTGGTCGAAGTGGTCCGCCTGGAAGGCCGTACTCCATTGATCTTCCTGGAAATCCCGGCAACCGGCCCGGAAACCGGCGACGACACCGTGCTGCTCTACGGTCACCTGGACAAGCAGCCGGAAATGACCGGCTGGGACGACGACCTCGGTCCGTGGAAGCCGGTGCTGCGCGGTGACAAGCTGTACGGCCGCGGCGGTGCCGACGACGGCTACGCGATCTTCGGCTCGCTGGCCGCCATTCTCGCGCTGCAGGAACAGGGTCTGCCGCACGCCCGCTGCGTGATCCTGATCGAGGCCTGCGAGGAATCCGGTTCCTACGATCTGCCGGCTTACGTCGACCACCTGGCCGAGCGTATCGGCCAGCCGTCGCTGGTGGTGTGCCTGGATTCGGGCTGCGCCAACTACGACCAGCTGTGGTGCACCACCTCGCTGCGCGGCCTGACTGGCGGCAACTTCACGGTCAAGGTGCTCAACGAGGGCGTGCACTCCGGCGATGCCTCCGGTGTGGTGCCGTCCAGCTTCCGCCTGCTGCGCCAGCTGCTGTCGCGCATCGAGGACGAGAACACCGGCCGCATCCTGCTCGACGGCCTGCACACCGAGATCCCGGCCGAGCGCCTGGAACAGGCCAAGCGCGCCGCCGACGTGGTCGATACCGCCATCTTCGACAAGTTCCCGCTGGTCGACGGCCTCAAGCCGATGAGCGATGAGCTGACCGAACTGGTGCTCAACCGCACCTGGCGCCCGGCGCTGTCGGTCACCGGCATCGGTGGCATGCCGCCGCTGGAATCGGCGGGCAACGTGCTGCGTCCGGAAACCTCGGTGAAACTGTCGCTGCGCCTGCCGCCCACCGCCAATGGCAAGGCCTGCGGCGAACTGCTGAAGGAAGCCCTGCTGCGTGACCCGCCGAACGGTGCCCACGTCAGCCTGGAGCTGGAAAAGGCCTCCACCGGCTGGAACGCGCCGGCGATGGCGCCGTGGCTGGAGAAGTCGATCGACGATGCCAGCCAGGCGTTCTTCGGCAAGCCGGCCATGTACATGGGCGAAGGTGGCTCGATCCCGTTCATGGGCATGCTGGGCGAAAAGTTCCCGGGTGCGCAGTTCATGATCACCGGCGTGCTGGGCCCGCATTCCAATGCCCACGGTCCGAACGAGTTCCTGCACATCCCGATGGGCAAGCGCGTCACCTCCTGCGTGTCCAAGGTGCTGTTCGACCACCACGCCGCCAGCCTGCGTGGCGAGACCAGCGGTTCGCCGGTGGCTGCCGACAGCGGCACCCGCCACGGCGGCCACGGCTGCTGCTGAGCGCCTGAGCGCTTGATGACGGACGCAGCCTTGCCTTGCTAGGCTGCGTCTTTCTTTATGGCAGGCGGGCACATGAGCGGACTGTTTGGCAGCGACAGCTGGCTGTACATCATCCTGATCGGCTTCGTTGTCGGCCTGCTCGGGCGCTTTTTCATGCCCGGCAACAACCGCATGGGCTGCCTGCTGACCCTCGTGCTCGGCATCGCCGGGGCGGTGTTCGCCGGCTGGTTCGGTCGCGAGATGGGCTGGTACACCGCCGGGCAACCGGCCGGTTTCCTCGGCGCCATCCTCGGCGCCGTCGCCATCCTTGCGCTGTTGCGCCTGGTCAGCGGCAAGCGCTGAGTCCTGACTCCTTTTGCGCCTGTCCCACCGGCAGGCAACCCTCTGCCTGATGACCCCTGATATCTCCTCCGAAGATCTCCGCGCGCAGCAACGTCTGGACTGGGCGCGTCATGCGCTGGGCGATGCCACCGCCACCGTGCATCGCGCCTCCGTCGATGCCGGCTTCCGCAGCTACTGGCGCAGCCAGGGCACCGGCGCCAGCCGCATCGTGATGGACTCGCCGCCGGACAAGGAGGATGTGCGTCCGTGGCTGCGCATCCATGACCTGTTCCAACACCATGGTGTGCGTGTGCCGCAGGTGCTGCAGCGTGACGTGGACAACGGTTTCCTGCTGCTGGAAGACCTCGGCGGTCCGACCCTGGCGCTGGTCCTGGACGCGGACAACGCCGATGCGCATTTCGATGCGGCGATCAGCCAGCTGCTGGCGATCCAGCGGATCCCCGCACCGGCGGGGATGGGCGAGTTCGGCGAGGCCCTGCTGCAACGCGACGCGGGGCTGTTCGAGGAATGGTTCCTCGGCCGCCACCTCGGCATCACCCTGGACTGCGACCAGTCCGAACAGCTGGAGCTGGTGCAGCGCCGGCTGATGGACAACGCCCACGCACAGGCCCGCGTGCTGGTGCACCGCGACTTCATGCCGCGCAACCTGATGCCGGTGGCAGACGGCCCGGCGGTGCTGGATTTCCAGGACACGGTACGCGGACCGGTGGCCTATGACGCGATCAGCCTGTTCAAGGACGCCTTCCTCAGCTGGCCGCTGCAGCGCGTGGACGGCTGGCTGACGCACTACCACCAGCGCGCGCAGGCCGCCGGCATCCCGGTGCCACCGCTGCCGGTGTTCCTGCGCGATGCCGACTGGATGGGCGTGCAGCGCCATCTGAAGATCCTGGGCATCTTCGCGCGGCTGCATTACCGCGACGGCAAATCCAAGTACCTCGCCGACGTGCCGCGCTTCATCGCCTATCTGGAAGAAGTGCTGCCGCGTCATCCGCAGCTGGCGCCACTGGCCGCGCTGCTGGAGTCGCTGATCAAACCTGCATTGGCGGCCCGGGAAATCCCATGAAATCCCTGATTTTTGCGGCAGGGCTGGGCGAGCGCATGCGCCCGCTCACCGACCACACGCCCAAACCGCTGCTGGCCGTAGCCGGCAAGCGGCTGATCGAATGGCATCTGCAACGCCTGGCCGCGCTCGGAATCCATGAGGTGGTGATCAACACCAGTTGGCTGGCCGCGCAGTTTCCACAGCAACTCGGCGATGG